>NZ_JADQAM010000060.1:0-131471 GCF_022129405.1 Psychrobacter sp. Ps2
AATGTCAGATTGAGTAGTCATTGCTTATTCTCCTGTTAATGGATTATAAGCAGTTACACAGTTTTTAGGAAACTCCCAATATCAGTTTTTCAGCCAAAAGTAGATTTGATTATTTATTTACTAATGAAGTTACTTCTCCACATAGCATGCTCACATACTGCACAAAACCAACTCTCTTTTGCCCGCATATAGGCGATATCAGCAGGTACTTCAATTGGACAGGCACTACCACAATATTCACAGCAAACATCATCTAAGCAAGCATAGCATTGGCTTACAGTTTCAAATAATGTTTGCGAGCTAATATTGTATTTTTGACAGAGCATACGCACATAATCTACATAGCTGATTTTATGATTATAAGCCCAATAATCCTCACAGATCCGTTTGTCCCAAGCATTTTGTGTCATGCTCCATTCAATCTTGATGCCCACAATATATTCCTTTTTAATGGCAGAATGACTATGATTAGTGTCACATTTTTATAGTGACTATATCTATTGAACAAGTCGCACCCATCATAGTTAGCCAGTTATTGAGCAGCAAGATGAGTCTATGACATAATAGAGCGTTAGTCAGCACAAAATAGTTTTTGACGAAAACTTAGTTATTGCCAACGAGTATTATTTTAACAGAAAAGTAGTCACTGGCAAGTATTTTTTACTTACCAATAAGGATTTTATTGTGATTTCATGTAATCTACCAGTGCTTTTAGCGGAAAGAAGATTGCGAGTTGCAGATTTAGTAAGAATGACAGACATCAGCAAGTCAACGCTTCATAGAATTTATAACGATGAGACAACTCGCATAGAATTCGATACCCTGAGTAAGTTGTGCCAAGTATTAAAAGTCACCCCAGGGGATATTTTGAAGTATGTTCCCGATGAGAATGAAGAAAACTAAGCTTGATAGGAAGGTCGACTGATATAAGACGTTAACCTCCTCACCCAACTAAAATTGAAATTTTAAAATACTCTTTAGCCTTTATTTATCAAAGGCTGAAGAGTATTTTTTTATCTAAAAAATGGTTATGAATCAGTATTTGAGTTATCCAAAGATAAAAATATAACAGCAATATTAAAGGCTTTACAATCAGTAAGTTATAACATATCATGATTAGTATAATTCACTATTGATGATATTAAAATGAATAGTATTCATCTAAAGCCTACTCAGAAGTTTATAACTTTTAGTAAATATAATCTGGTTGTTCATCAAGATGCGCAAAAGGCATTGTTGATATGGCATCAATTTAGACCAAGAATAGCTAGTATAAATATGGCTAGCTTGGATGATTATTATCGCCCACCATTACGCTTGGTCATTGGTAAAGATTCAATTTATTATTTCTTTAATGAGTTTAGAAGGTTTGATGAAATTCTAATAGAAGAGACCAGTTCGCGTCAGCCTTGCTTAGTTGCCGCTGAAAGCCTGAGAAATATTAAGCGCTTAGCTTGGAGTGAGGTTGTCGAACTGGCTTTTTCAAGGGGAATTAATCATCCTGAGTTCCTAAAGGCTTTAAGCTTCAGTGCACCAAAAAGTATTATTTGCGAGCTCATGAATATTGAGCGCCTGACGGTAGAAAATTATTGTAGGTTTGCTGGTATCAGCCAAAGTGCTTATGAGTATCAGCAGTGTAAATTAGCCAATGATGAGGCGATGCTGGGGCTGCCCAAAAACCTGAATTGGATGGATACATCTGATGGGTCACACTAAATTATTTAATGATGTGATCGACAGGCGAGTGTTGGATAAGCTTATCCCAATAGATTCGCCACATCACATACAAATGCGTCAGTTCGTGATTGATGTAATCAGTCTGGTACCAGATGATGGTATTGATTCATTACAATCAACACCAGAATCTAATTCTGCAGACTTTACTGGGATAGACTGTGTAGATGTGATGAATCAAATCACTCGGGAAGGTAAAACTGGAGAATGGGCGGTCAGCTATCTGCTAATTGTCTTTTATCAGGCGTATGGTGCCATAGACGTTAAGAGTAATGCTTGGCGGTTTATGAGTGGCTACTTAAAGGTGATGGTTATGATTACAGTACGCCATGATAAGCACTTTGCCAAAATAGATAAGCTTGGTGTGCGTGTTCGTATGGCCCTAAGACCTACTGATCCGCAGTGTGAGATTCTCGACCAGTTAATCAGTATTCACGACACTTACTTGTAGTATCGGCTGTCCATTTGCCTTGTTTTTCGAAGTAGTTTTGAATTTCTAGACCTGTTTTGATAACGTCCTGTGCAGTAATAGAGGCAATAGGGTAGTCGCCTATATGCGGTGCAATATGCTTATCTAGATAGTTATGTAGTTTTTGAACGTTCTTAGGTGTGGTACTAGATCTTTCGTTAATATAGCTCTTAGCGATAACTCTAAATAAGTCTTTTTGCTCAAAGTTATTCTTTTCATAGTTTTTATGTTCAGTTGGATCAACGCCATCACTGAGTAGCGCCTGAGCTTTATCACGTGCCAGCCGAGCCTCTTTTAGCGAGACTTCTGGTTTAAAGGCAGAATCAATAGTTTGTTTGGCAGGCTTATAAATGCCAATCTGGTAAGTTTTTTGCTTAGGTTTAAGATCTTTATCGGATTGATAGCGGTAGGTCATTTGCCAAAATAGTGAGCCATTTGGATGTTGTATCAGGTATAAATTGTTGCCATCACCATGGCGCGTGACTTTGGTGTGTGTGGACTGTTTGGCGATTGCTTTCACGCCAGCGTCAGTTAATCGGTAGTCTTTTTTTCTTGTCATGGCTTATACCTCAAGTTGTCGAGAGGTTTAACAACAACCTCACTACATAATTAACAACAAAAAATGACGTTGTATATTATTTAACAACGCATTTAACAACATTGTAGAGGTGCTAGTAGGTAATGACAAGTGTTTAATAAAGACTAAAAACTATGTATGATAGGTGTTTAAAGGGTTTGAGGTAATGCGAGGTTATGTCTAAATACAATGATTGGTGCGCCCACCAAGACTCGAACTCGGATCGATCGCTTAGGAGGCAACTGCTCTATCCTGTTGAGCTATAGGCGCATTATGGAGTGACATTGTAGAAAAAAGCAGTCATAAAAGCAATCAACAAAAGATAAATAAAGACAATTTATCCTTACTCACCATTGCTAAGCGCGTCAGTGACATCTACAGCATGATCACCTGATGCATTTTTTGCCTGTGAGGTTGGTTTAAATAAGTCATTCACACTGTTCTTATAACCACTGATATTCTCATAATCATATTTTTTTAGTATATCTTGACCTGTGCTCGATAGTAAAAAATTACGGAAGTTAATAGCAGTTGTATCGTCTGTCAGGATGACACCTTCAAGCGCCTGTTCATCTTTTAGCGCATAGTTAAAGGGGTTTAGAGTGTGTATCTTTTTATATTTATCATGCGTACTATTATCACTATTTTTATCAGATGCATTACTTATATCACTGGCCTCAGTACTTTTTTGTCTTTGATCATTTCTATCTTGTGCCTGTTGTAACTCTGACTGTAGGAGCGATACCCGTTCTGTGGATAGGCTATCGTCATTGGTAATAATCATATCTGTATCAAAGACAAAGTCAGAGAGTTTGTCTTTGGTAGAACCACTACTTGGTACTGTAAGAAGGTCGTGAGAGGGGACATAGCTCGCTAACACTTGTACGTGCGGATAACGAGATTCAAAGCTCACAATGATATCGTCCAAAGGTATCTGTAACTTCTCCTCTGCTCGAATGTATAAAACACTGTCAGCAATCTCTCTTGATTCATCCCCTTTCGTAATAGGGTCTGCTTCACTTTCACTTGCCATGATTGGCAATGGGTCTGTGTTTTTTTGATTACTGGTCCACAACCAAATGAAGACCGCGATAAAGATTGTGAGCAGTAGCAAGATTAGCCCAGCCAGCAGTAGTTTGTAGTCTTTCATATATTACTGCTCTTTTATTATTAGTTGATTCATAGCAAAGTTTATATACAGGGTGGTATCTAGTTTTCAAAGCTTTTGTTCTAGTACTTCATCGGTTAATTCAGCCAACATGTCTGCAAAGATATCCGTGTCTGCAGAAGGGGTAGATACTTGTTCTTCATTAACCTCACCACTTTCATCAGTATGGCCATTGGTTTGGCAATCTGTTAGAGGATCAGATTGGTCGTTTAATACCTTGGCAGCAGGTGTAGTAGTTTGATGCGCTACTAACGGCGATTCACCGGTTAATAGTCTGTCTTTTAACCATCTAAACCCATGTGCCTCCCACCATGCTTCAAAACGTGGCAACGTGCTACTACGTACCGCTACAGGTAGATCTAGCGTTCTCAATTTCTGCGCAAGGATAGGGTCGCTGATAGCTTGATGGATGCTCAAATAAAGTGAGCTACTATCATCGGTATAGGGTCGTCTGTTTTTCCATGATCTCTCATCGATTTTCATACGTGGCAGTTGCCACAACTCACCGCGATAATACACGACGTATAAGCGTTGTTTTGGATGGACAAAAATAGCATCAATGGGACGCAATGGCATAATATTAAGTAATCCCGTCAATAGAAAGTGTTATTTAGATACAGGTTGTAAAGGACAATTTAAAAACCGCAATGAGATTATTTCATTGTAAATATGAATGATAGTATAAAACGACACTAAATGTCGCAAGCTTATTATAATATCGGCATTTACACTAGTAAACGATAACCATCAATGGCACACTGATAGCAAATTTGGCAAGTCAACGTTATCAATGAATATGTAGAATTTGCTACTATGATTGTTTTTGTTTCTGGCCCTCATGCTAGCAGAAATGCATCATAGTAACGACCATCAAACATGGATTGATGAGTATCGATTTTTGTTTTGTCTAGACGTTTTATGGCGTTTTTGACATTGGATACAGACATCTCATCTTATCTTTATTATGCGTAGTACTATTATCACTATTTTTATCAGCTGCATCATTTATAAGTGAAGCCTTTTTTATTAATCCTAATATCTAACCCTTATTTCAATCAGATTATTGTCTATGTTCACTATTATTCAGTCGCACCGTACCGAAAACCTCGTTGATCAATTGCTTGTACAATACCAGTCCAAGGATCAGCCTGTTTTTGAACCCTTTATTGTCATTGTGCCATCAATGGTATTGGGTGATTGGTTGGACAAAACTATTGCTAGCCGTGCTGGTATTAGTACCTTGGTGCGTACTAAATTTTGGGGTCAGTATCAATGGACGCTGATGCAAGATGTATTGACCCGCCATAATGCGTACTTACTGTCGCGAAACCCTGAAGCGACAACTCTAAATGTACCCGAAGTGGCGGTGTTGTCACCGACAGTAATGCAGTGGCGCTTGTTTGGGTATTTGACTTATTATCAGGAGTCGATTGTTGCAGATGAAAAGCATCCAGTTCATCCATTGTTAGCGTCTTTGATTGATGACCCACAGGCCATTGCTCAACAAGACAGCTTACAACAGGATAAGGCGCAACAAGATGCCCGTATTTGGCAGCTGGCAAGCGATTTGGCTAGGGTGTTTAACCGCTATTTGACTCATCGTGAGGATTGGTTGGCATTATGGTCGCAAAATAAGCCGTTGAACGTAAGTGAGTTGATAGCAGATAAAGACGCCTTATCCCTGCGCTTTGATAAGTATGCGCGCGGCACGCCTGAGTGGTTGGTCGACCATTATGTAGAGTTAGAAATCGCCCAACGATTCTTGTGGTCGCATTTGTTTGCTGATGTTCATCTACACCGTGTGGCACTGGAGCGTGCGTTCTGGTCAGCCTTAAAAAATAACAAGGCGAATGAGCGTGACCAGTTACCCAAAGTATTGCGTATATTTACCATCCAGCAACTGCCACAGACCGAGCTCGACTTTCTACAGCACTTGTCGCAATACATGAATATCACGCTATTGCATTACAATCCATCAAAGCTGTTTTGGGCGGATATCGTCGATAAATCATGGTTACAGCGTCAGCAGATTATCAATCCTGAAAGCGTGTTTTTGCGTGATTACGGTCACAGTTTGTTGTCACGTCTGGGCAAGCAATCGCGCGATGCTTTTGCCATGCTTGCCAACTTGTCGGGTAATGAGCAGTACGACGATGCACTGGTTGAATGGCAAGATAATTTCGACGATACACTGAGCATTGGTTCTAATCATGAGGTTGCTGCTGAGCATATTGATGATGTTCGTGCTCAGAATAGTCCAAGTTTGTTAAAACGTTTGCAAAATGATGTATTGATGCTTGATGAGCAATCTACCCAGCAGGCGACAGCCGCTACAGTCTCACAAGCGGTAAGTAAGCATATAGAGTCAAGCTTTGATGAAGAAACGCCAGCAACGGCTTGGTATGAAGATGAAGCGTTAGAGAATAAGCGTTTTGAGAAAGACCGTTTTTGGGCAATCTCTTCCCAAGATAATAGCTTAAGCATCCATTCGTGTCATAGTTTGCAGCGTCAGCTTGAAGTATTGCGTATTATGATTGGTCGTTGGCTAAATGAACCTATCAAACTTGGTGAAAAGAAACGCCATATCTCTGACATTGTTGTGCTGCTACCCGATGTTGAACGTCATCATGCACTGATTGGTTCTATTTTCGTCAATGGTAAAGGTCAAGACGGTTTGACTTTGCCTGCTAAAGTGACTGGTGTTGTTGATGCCGATATTCGCCAGTTATGGGAAGCCATTATCGGTTTTTACAAACTATTGGGTAGTCATAGCGCTCGTTTTGAAGCAGCTGAAGTCTTAGACTGGCTCATGTTACCGCCATTGTTTGAAAGCTTTGGACTGACTCATGAGCAAATGAGCCGTGGCTGTGATTTATTGGTAGAGGCGGGCTTTATTCGCGGTTTTGACGAGCTGCATCTTAAGCAAACTTTAGACAGCAATGATTACGACTATCGCTTTAGCTTTGCACAGGCATTAGACAGATTAACTTTAGGTCTGGTCATGCCAGAGGCTGAGTTGAGCGACTGCTTATATGATCTAAATGGCGATGAATGGCCAAGCACTGCGTTACCAGAAATGACCTTGCCGTTACCACAAGTGAGCCTAAATGATGCGCTGATTGTTGAAGCGCTTTGCCGTATTTATACTGGCTTGGTTGCACGACGTGATGATCATACACAAAAAATGAAAGCGGAAGATTGGATCGATCAGATTGAGACACAAGTTATCCATCGCTACTTTGGCGATGTGGATCAAACACGTACCATGCGCGCCATTTATAACGCGATGAATGGCTTTAAATCAAGTCTACGAGCCAATCGTCACTATAGGCAGTACGCTAGTGGTGATGTCGACAACAGAGAAGTGGAGCAGAAGCTAGCAGGTGTGGAGCAATTGCCGCTCAAGCTGAGTTTTATGCTAGACAGTATCGAAAACGAGCTTGAAAGTCAGCAGGTCAGTGCGGAGCCGACTGGGGTGATTACCTTTGGTCGATTCGGTGCACTAAGAAACGTGCCATTTGAGCTAGTGGTGATGCTCAATATGGATCTCTCTGAGTTCCCAGGGCGTGACCATGATAACCGCTATGATTTGATGAAAGCGACCAATGCACGCCGCGGTGACAGAGTTAGTGAAGATGATGACAATGGCGCATTTTTAGATGCGCTATTGTGCGCGCGTAGTGCATGCTGGATGTTCTACAATGGTCAAAGTTTGACTGATACCCATGAGCATCTGCCTGCCAATCCAGTGAGCGAGCTATTGCAGTTTTTGCAAGGCGAGGTGCAATGGCAGGTGAACTCGCTTGAGACATTACCCGAGAATATTGATCCCACCACCGAAAGCCTCAAGCGTTACTTACCTAAATTGATTAAGCAGTGGCTAGTGACTGAGCATCCTGCACTCCCTTTCCATGAGAGTCTGTTTGAGACAGAAATCGAAGGCATTGATGTTTTTGAGCAAGCATCTCCTGATATTGATGACAATGCTAATGCCAACGTTAATGCCAATATTAATATCAGTACTCAGGATACCAGTCCTGTCGATATGATTGATGAGCTGGATACTTTATTAAATATAGCCATGCGCAAAACCAAACTGGCTCAGAAAAAGCAATTTCCGCCTGCGCCGCTTTGGCAAGCGGTGTTTGACACATTGAAAGGTCGAGTATCTAGTGAGCATAAAGAGTTGGTGGGCTTACCCACGAAGGCGCAGTATGAGTCAGTCGCTCAGGTGCTTGGCCAAGGCTTGGGTCAGCTAGGTCAAGTAGACAATCAAACCTTGTCTGCATTGGCTGAATTGTTGGGGTTCGACACAGTTGTTGATGCTCCTAGCGATGTCAGTGGCATGACAGAGGTGCTCATCCAAGTGTTGTCCGATAGCATATTTAACATAGGAGAGATAGATATTGAAGGGGCATTGGCTTACCAAGTGCGTCATCCTGCCAAAGCATTCTTACGGTCTCAAAAGGTGCATGTGGTACAAGGTGAAGAAGCATTGTCGCAGCAAGAGCCCTTATTTTTAGACAGTTTAACTACCTATCAAATCAAAGATCATTTGATTAAACAATTGGTTACTGATGAGAATAAGAAGAATGATAGTGATGCAGCGGATAAAACCACCACTCCAATTCTGATGTATCAAAAAATTATGCCCGCTGGTGTCGCTCGCCAAACCACGCTACCCAATCAACAGAAGAAACTGCAACAGCAATGTTTAGAGTTCAAAGAGCAGTTAATGGCTAATGGCTTTGACGAAAGCAGTATTCTCAACGAGAGTACGGCAGATATCAGTAGTGTATTACAGCTACTGACCCCAACCGCCGAATATCCTGTTCAGATAGAGCTAAAAAATATACTGAATAACACTGATAATGATTCAAAAGACCAGACAGATATAGAGGGTGCAGAGACACTGCTTAAACTGTTGCCAAAAATCATTAAGATCAAAGGCTCAGTACCAATATTAGCACCCATATCAATTATTCAGGCGGGCGTGCCTTATGCTCAGCAATCACCCAAGCAGTGGTTAAACATATTACCCAATTCTGCCAGTCCTAGGCATTTGCTCAAGTTTTGGTTGTCACATTTGTATTGGCAAGTGGCCAGACGTACCACTGCCGAGCAAGTAGCATTAAATGATGGCGTGAGTATTTGGCGTTTTAATAAGCCTAGCTCACAAGTCAAAAAGTATGACAAAGTGATCGCATTTAAATTAAGCCCGATCGTGTATGAAGATGCAGTCATTGAGCTGATAAAATGGGCTGTTTTTGGTAAGTTAACGGGTCAAGTGCCTATTACGTTATTACCAGAATATGCACTTAACTACCTTGATAAGTATCTAGAGCATGAAGAAGGTGACAGCAACCGCTACTGGCCAAAACGAGCCGACTTCTCAGACTGGTTAAGACCTAACTACAACTCAGACACGGTATACGATACTTGCTCGCAGCATGCTATTTGGCAGTACGTACTACGAGACCAAAATGCATTCAAAGCGCTATCGGCAGCGTTGACTACATTAGCCCAACCACTGTATGAGCCGATGTTTAATGCGTTAACTAACTTAGATAGTTAGCCAGTTATTTAGAACAGCCTCTAATTAGTTTTTGCTATTTTGTTTTGATAAATAATAATTAAAAGTATGCGCCCATATGACAGACCTTAGCGATCCAACCAATACCATTGACTTGTCTACACAACCGAATTTATTTGATGAATATTCAGATGAACTGACTTTATCTGCTGTGCCTGAGCGTAAAAATGATGTCATACCGGCAGTTGAGGTTGATCTAACGGGTAAACACCTGATTGAAGCCTCAGCGGGCACGGGCAAAACTTGGACGTTGACCGGTATCGTGCTGCGCCTACTGATCGAAGCGCGACGTGCACCAGAGCAAATCATTGCCACGACTTTTACACGAGCCGCCGCTGCTGAAATGCGTCAACGTATTCATGATCGTTTGGTAGATTTTTATCAGCTATTACAATGGGTTAATAGCCTAAGTGCTGATACTAGCAATAAAGAGAGTCTCTATCCCAATATATTGCAAGTCTTGCCTGAAAATAATAAAGACACACAGGCAGGCAATGGTTCAAGTACTAATGCAGACGCTGAAACAGATATTGACGATTTAAATCAAGACCTTGCTACTGATAAGCAAGCGGCGGCAGAGAAACGTAAACAAGCAAAAAAAGACCGCGAAGATTGGCTGGTTAATCAGGCCAAATATGTGCGCTTAGATGGCATCATGCAAGATCCTATTAACCTGCATCTTGTCGGCTATTTGCTAGATCACGTGTACAGTTATCCAATGGCGGAAGCTATCAGGCGTACTGCATTGGTACTAACCACCTTGGATAAGCTATTTGTAGGTACGCTCGATAGCTTGGCGCAAAAATGGTTGACGGAGTACAGTAGCGAAACTGGTCACCAGCAGGGTATGGGGATTATTGAAGACAGCAGTATTGAACAAGTTACCGATAGTATTGTTCATGATGAGCTGCGTCAGTTTCAGAGCCGCTTATATTATGAGCAGCCTAAACTTTACGCGCTGATGGATCAGCAAGGTAAGCTGTCTGCAGTGGGTGATCATAAAAAGTATGTGACTCGCTCGCTTAATTTTATCTCTGCGCCGATTGATGAGATAAGGATTGAGAAAGGCTTTGACTTTGATGCATATGAAAAGCTAATCAATGAGTTTTCTCAGTTAGATTTAGCAGATATCCAGCCTTATTTAAATCCTGATTATAGAAAGTCTCAAGGGTTTCGTGGTGGTTCTAATCTAACCAAACAGTTTGATGCCATTATCGAGGTGCATCAAAAGATATCAGAGTATCAGCTGACCTTTAATAGCTATTTAAATGAGAGCGAAAACAAGATTTTGACATCATTGCAGGATTCTAGATATCCCGATGAAGATGGTAAAATTAAGAACTTTAATAAGAATAAAGAAAAAGAGCATCAGACGCTTTTTGAATTAGAGACCATTAGTAAGTTAATGGCTATTTTAGACATGCTTGATAGTTTAAATCAGCATATTTTGTTGGTATTAGCCAATCTTAACCGTCATATTGTGCTAGCTGTTCGCAATAGGCTGCCAGTAATTTTAGAAGAGCGCGGCGAGACGACCTTTAGTTTGCAGATGGTACGCTTAAACCAAGCATTGACTGGCCGCCAAGGAGATAAGCTGGCGCGTTATATTCGTCATCATTATCCTGTGGCATTGATTGATGAGTCGCAAGATATCAATGGCGAGCAAGCCATTATGATTGAAAGCATTTATTTGCCAAAGAATAAGCGTAAACAGTCGGACAATGACAAGCAGTCAACCACTAAAAAAGCCAATAATGAGTTTCTGCTATTGGTTGGTGATCCCAAACAGGCTATTTATGGGTTTCGTGGCGGTGATGTGGCCAACTATAACTATATGAAAGCCCAGTTTGACAAAAGTGCCTTTTGGACACTTGATATCAATCGCCGTTCAAATGCCGGTGTGATTAACGCATTGAACTGCTGGTTTGGCATGGCGGATGCAGCAACTGCTGAGAATAAGCTGTCGCAGTTGGGTACTGGGATTCATTACCAATATATCAAAGCAGCAAAACCGGAATATGAGCTGTCTTGGTTTAATGCGTCAGATAGTCTGGATGATGTGCTGGTGACAGAGGTGCTTTCTGCTCAGCCAGTGAGCTTATTGCACCTGCCTTATGACAAGGACAAAGAGTTTGATTATGATGAACATGAAATAACAGCTCGCCATATAGCCACTTTGCTTAATAGTGGTCAGACACTTAAAGGCAAGCCGATTCAGCCGAGTGATATTGGGGTGCTGGCACGTGCCAAAAAAGATCTGAAAAGGGTCGAAGATGAGCTGGTAAAACTGAATGTGCCGACCTTGACTACCAGTGATGTCAGTATCTTTGAGACTATTATGGCAGAAGATGTGGCAGCATTGCTGAGTGCCATGCTGTACCCATATCGTCATGACATGATTAATCGGGTGTTGACCAGCCACCTATATGGATTGAGTATCAAAAACATCAAAGTTATGATGACGGATCATGAGTCAGGTATTACCGAGGGTAGCAGTACACCAAGCGCCCATTCACAAAATTCTAATTCGAAAGTCTTCTCAGCGAATGAAGCTACTAATACTAAAAAAAGCTATCAAGACTTTATTACTTATCTAAAAGAAGGGGCACAGCGTTGGCAGCACTTTGGCATCTTATCAGCGCTACATTATTTATTAGATAAAAGCCCTGTGCAGCCGCAAGGCGTTTGGCAGGCCCTAGCTGCTCATCCAGAAGGTGACCGTCATATCATGGACTTGCGTCATGTAATGGACATCTTGGCGCAGTATGGCTTAGGAATGGGTGAGTATGAGTTGTTGGCGTGGTTCAGACAGCAGATAGATACAGCACCCAACAGTGATTGGGCTAAGCAATATCCGCTACCGACAGAGTCTGGCGTGCAACTGATGACCATTCATAAGTCAAAAGGGCTTGAGTTCCCTATTGTCTATGTATTGGGAATGGGTGATGCCAGTAGGAAGTCTGGTAATAAGGAAGACTATGGGCTGTATCTATATAATGCGCAACAAGCACCTTCAGCGCTAGTGCGGCAGTCGATAGAAGTGCAGCAGTCGACAGATAATCAATCGGGTAATCAGCGCCGCTTCTCACCATTGCAAGGCTCTACCACGGATGAGGGTTACTATACTGATATCGAAACACAAGAAGGTTTTGATGAGATAAGACGGCTTGGTTATGTGGCATTTACTCGGGCCAGTGAGCAGCTGTATGTGGTGCTGCGAGATCCGAGTAACAAGACAGGATTTGAGCTAAAGCCAGTGTTTTATTGGTTTGAATCGCCAGAAGCAAAGTTCGAGCTACCTGATAGGCTCAAAGGCATTGTAGGTATGCTTAGAGGTCATAAAATTAATGAGTTTTATGACAGTAATTACGCAAACAACAATGCTAACTCAGCAGGCGTAAATGACAGTGCTCAGCTAGCCTCAACCAAATCAAGTGCTCATAAGTCTACAACAGAGGCTATTGAGTACGCACCCTTTGCTGAGGTGATGAAAACCAATTATTTTTATGGTTGGGCTAAGACTAGCTTTACCGCTTTGGCACGTCAGCTAGATGAATCTACACAAGCAATGGCGATAGTGGATGAGCGTATTGATGATGCGATAGACATTGATATGACAGAGTCTTCATTTTCTGATATTTCGTTACTTAATAACGATGAATCTAGCGAACAAAACAGTGAATTCAGTCCCAAGGTAGAAGATGATATCCGCTTTACCTTTGTAAAAGGTGCCAATGCTGGTACATTTTTGCATGAGATATTTGAACAAATAGACTTTAACAATAAAGCCCAGTGGCCTCAGGTTATTGATAGAGCGATTAGTAGCTATCAGTTGCCGCTGATATATAGCAGTGCTGAACAGCAGAGCCGCAGATCCCAAGGCAAAAAACAAAGAGATAGTGATGGGTTTGATCTTGAGTCAATAGATACAACCAAGCATGAGGCATTAATTAATTGGATTGAAGAAGTGCTGCATGCGCCGCTATTATCTTCTAATCAACCTTTGATTGCTCTTGATAAAGGTAAGCGATTTGCCGAGTTAGAGTTCAACATGGGGCTGTCAGAGAATTTCAAAGCACAGGATATTAGTAAGCTTTTCCAACAGTATTTACCTGACGAGACAGATAAACACGTCACTCTAGTGCCACAAAACAAAGCACATCTGTATCGTTATTTGCGTGGTGAGATTGACTTGGTGTATGAGCATGCTGGCAAGTATTATGTGGTCGATTATAAGAGTAACTTTCTAGGAAATAGCCTAAGCGATTATAATGAAAATACGCTTAAGCAAGCAATGTCCAAAGCAGGGTATTGGCTACAAGCAGCAATCTATCAAGTAGCATTACATCGGTTCCTTGCTATGAGGATCAGTGATTATACGGGTAACGAAGATAAATACTTAGGCGCTGTAGAGTACGTGTTTTTACGCGGTGTGTATGACCCGAATGCTCAGGCAGCTACTATGCCTACATCGCAAGATGTGGTTCAGTCTAATCACGATAGCTTGAGCAGTAATAGTTGCTATGGATTGGTTACTTGGGATATTCCCATTGCATTCATTAAAGGTCTAGATGCATTGTTTGGCCTGCCGGATTAATAAACCTTATATAGCAACTAGGTAGATAAAAATTGTTATAGCAGTTAATCAGATTAATAAGAGATAAATATACAATGAGTAATGATAATAATAAAAGTAAGTCAGCCATTAGCTTACAAGAGAGCTGGGCCAGTAACATCAGCGATTATATTTTGCTGCGCCGTCAGCAAACACATGTAGTATATGACGCAACAGATGCAAAGATAAACGATGAAAATAGAAGAATAGGTAAGTCGGAAAACAATGACTTATTTACTGCTCTATTCGTTATTTTAGCGGCTCATTTGGAAGAGGGGCATACTGTATTAACTGTCGATACGGCCGATCATGAAGCTCCCATGCAAGGTCAGATTAATGGGGAAATAGTCACGTTATATGCATGGCAGCAGCAATTATTAGAGATACTAGCAACACCAATTTTTGCGCTGATTGATACTCAGATAAAAACGCAACTAGACACGCAACTAGACGATGACACTACAACGGAGACATCGCTATTTATATTACTAGATACTTTGTTTGGTCAGCGAGATTACTTGTGGGCGCAGCTAGCACTGAGTAATCATGAAAAAGAGACGTTGATCAAACGGTTTGATGCGATAACTACGTTATACCAGCGCTTGAAAAATAGCGACTTAAATACTTTCGTTCATTCAATCCATAAGCATGCTTTATTTGCTAATGTTGAGGCGAACAGTAATTGTAACAACAATCAAAATAGCCTAAGCAAAGATAATCAACCAATTATTTATAACATAACTAAGAATAAAGAGCCCCAAAGTTCGAAAATCACATTTTGGTTACACCGCACATGGCAAGCAGAATTTAACTTAGCACAGCATATCAATCATATTTTGAATCAGCAGATAGTGCCTTTAGACATTACCATGCCTGAGAACTTAAATGACCAACAGATAGCCGCTATTAATGTGGCGAACAATAATGCATTTAGTATCATTACTGGTGGCCCAGGGACAGGTAAAACCTACACTGTGGCTCAATTAGTTATCGCGTTACAACAGGCGACAGAGAGTAGGGGAGATGAGTCTGAACATATTAGGTTTAGCACAGACAGTGCTAGTCTAGCATTAGCAGCGCCGACGGGTAAGGCTGCCCAGCGTATGCAAGAGTCTCTACAGACGGCTTTAGATGACGCAAATGTAGAGTTGCAGTTGCAAGAGGCAAAAACCATCCATCGTCTGCTAGGTATCGGTCGAACGGGTAGACCGCGCTACGATGCCAACAACCCTCTAGGTGAAGATATTGTCATCGTTGATGAGGCATCTATGCTCGGAGTTGAGTTGGCCAATTATCTTGTGAGCGCAGTAAAGCCAGGTGCTAGGCTAATACTATTAGGCGATGCTAATCAGTTAGCAGCCGTCGATGCAGGAGCAGTATTGGCTGATCTATGCCGTATTCCACTATTGCAACCCATACACGCAGAGCTAACAGAGAGCCGCCGATTTAGCGCCGAGTCAGGTATCGGTAAACTGGCCACTCAAATCAATAAAGCAGAGACAAATCTTCAAGCTATTTGGCAATTATTAAGGCAAGACGCTGCTTTGAGTTTTCAATATGTTAATACGTTACAAGCAGAGTCCGTATCAAATAACAAGATAGAAAATAGCCTAAGCAAAAATAAAATTATTTCAAGAATCTCCAGTAATTACCAATCGTACGTAAATAAAGTTAAAAATTTACTAAAAAATCCGATAGAAAAATCCGTGCCAGAATCAGTTAAAAATACTACCACTTCGTTAATGGAAGTATTTAATCAATTTAGAATCTTAACTGCTGGCCATAATGGTGAATGGGGCGACCACTATATCAATAACTACCTCACTCAATGGCATCTTGCTGAGTTGAAGTTACCATTGGGTCAAAACACGTGGTTCCATGGACGTCCTGTTATGGTGCTACAAAATAACTATGAGCTTGGATTATTTAATGGGGATATTGGTTTCTGCTTACAAACATCAGATGAAAGAAGCCAATTAGAGGTATTCTTTGAAAATAAGACACAAGGGATTGCGGTCAACTTGCTAAATGAAGAGGTGATAGCCACGGCATATGCAATGACTATTCATAAGTCACAAGGATCTGAATTTAATCATGTTGCTATTACTTTTGATAATAGTCATGCAAGATTGCTGAGCAAAGAGCTTATCTATACGGCAGTGACTCGTGCTAAGAAGCAGGTAACGATATATAGTACCAAGCACGCCTTAGAAAAAGCAGTTCAAACACCAACTGAGCGGCATACTGGTTTGGCATTACAGTTTTAACGATTCATTCAAGTTGTTGTCGGCGCAATAAGTCAGCGCAATAAAAAAGCATCCAAATTGGATGCTTTTTTAGGATTTAACTATTTTAATCAATTAAGTTTAGAATTAAACTTTGTCTTCTTTGATTGCATAGATACCTGGGAGGTGACGCAAGTAACCATGGAAATCCATACCACAACCGTAAACATAGCGATCTGCAACATCAATACCCACAAAATCTACATCAAAATCTGCAACTTTGCGATCATGTTGCTTGTTAAGCAAGACACAAGACTCAAGTGATAGAGGCTTTTCTTTGCTTAATTCTTCAACAACTGCTTTTAGGGTAATACCTTCGTCAAAGATGTCGTCGATTAACAATACGTGCTCACCTTCGATACTAACATCAGGCTTGAATTTCCAATCAAGCTCGTTAGTACCTTCGTTATCACGATAACGGGTCGCATGGATATAATGCATGCGATGGTAGAACGTAAGATGTGTCAGTAGTTGACCAGCTGGGATCAGGCCGCCGTTCATCACGACCATAACAATTGGGTTTAGACCAGCATAATGTAGATTGAGCTGAGCGGCCAAACGCTCATAAGCAGCAGCTACTTCGATACTGCTGATAAGGCACTCTGAGTTGCGTAAGGTTTTTTCAATTTCTTGGTTACTGATTTGGGTCATCGGGTGCGCCTTTGGTAAAAAGTGCCGCTTATTTTAGCAAATTTTAGTGAATTTGCCCAACGTCATATGACTTTTGGGACAAAATTAATCCAACTTTTGGGGTTATTCTGGCTTTTCTATAATAAATGGACGGTAATAATTGGCCAATCTATTCAATGAGTCATTTGGCAGGTCAGGTAATAGCTTATTAAGTGCCATACTCATGCCTTTATCAATTGCCGATTTGGCAACTGGAACTGACTTACGTTTGATCATGCCTAGCTTTAATGTCTCGGCATAACGACTGATGAAGTGGGTCAATGTTTCTTCGTTCATGGTTTCGAGTGCTGTTTTAAATTTGACTCTATCTACATGCTCAGGCGTGATAGCAGCAAAACCTTCAGTGATAGTATTGGCATCTTTTTCTGATAGTTTAAAGCCGACACGTTTAACACCTTCATTATCAATAAAGGTTGCATGATCTCTTAGAAAATGAAAACTTGGTAATACGTCTTTGTTGTTTTCTTTACCTAGTAAGATATTGAGCAGAGTATCCGTCGCGCGTTCAATCGTTCCAACAATTTTACGCATAGAGGCTTGGCGCTCAGGGTTCGGAATAATATCTACCAAACCAACCAATAAATTATCAGTAAGATCACGTGCTGTCTGATGAGTAAGGGCATCGCGATAAGGGTAGTACTCTACATTCTCATTTGAAGCAACGACTTGTTCGGCCTCACTGATTAAAGCTTTTAGTTTATCTGAGGGTACGAATCCAAAATAATGTGCCATTGTGCTTCCTTTATTTGTTGTTTTTTATGTCTTACTTGCGTTACATTTATCACCAAATCGGTTATTATTCAAACAAAGTTTCAGTCTCAGGCTCATCAAACCAAATGCTGATTAGTGACATGCCCTAGTTATAAGATAAATGACTTTGTTGATTGGTAATAATTTTGCAAATTGCTAGAATTTACCTAAACGATAGATGAGCTGAGTCACTCATCGCACACTAATTTAGCATATTTTTCATATTTTAATTCAAAAAGCTTGAACTTATAAGGCTATTGACTACTTGTCTAGGGAGAGATGAGATGAATAGTGCTATCGTACTACTATTCGCCGTTGCCGCTATGCTCTGCGGCTACGTGTTTTATTCAAAATTTATCGCCACCAAAATTTTAGCATTGGACAACAGCCGTCCTACACCCGCACATACGATGAAAGATGGGATCGATTATGTTCCCACCAATAAGTATGTGTTGTGGGGGCATCACTTTACGTCAGTGGCAGGGGCTGCACCAATTATCGGTCCTGCCATTGCGGTTATTTGGGGCTGGGTGCCTGCCATTATTTGGGTAGTGGTAGGTACTATCTTTATGGCTGGTGTACATGATATGTCTGCTATTTGGGCAAGTATGCGCAATAGAGGGCAGTCGATTGGCTCTATCGCTGGTACTGTCATGGGCACACGTGTCCGCAGCTTGATGATGGTTGTTATCTTCTTATTACTACTGATGGTCAATGCTGTATTTGGCGTAGCTATTGCCAATATGATGATCAAGACGCCATCTGCGGTATTGCCAGTTTGGGGTGCCTTAGTGGTTGCCTTTATCATCGGACAGTGTATCTATCGCTACAACATGAATTTGGTCTGGGTGTCCATTATCGGGGTAACGGCCTTGTACGGGCTTATCTATCTTGGCCCTATGTTCCCGATTGTGTTACCTGAAACCGTCATGGGTTTGCCTGATAACGCAGTATGGATCTTGATCTTGTTCGCCTATGCGGCGATTGCATCGTTGTTGCCTGTATGGATGCTACTTCAACCTCGTGATTATATTAATGGCTTACAGTTATTTGTCGGTTTGATTTTATTATATGCCGCTATTTTTATCGGCACGCCTAATATTGTCGCGCCAGCCGTTAACACTGCATTACCAGCGGATACACCGTCACTTCTACCATTATTGTTTGTGACAATTGCTTGTGGTGCTATATCAGGTTTCCATGGTTTGGTTGCAACAGGGACCACTTCTAAGCAGATTGATAAAGAAGAAGACGTTCGTTTCGTTGGTTACTTCGGTGCATTGGGTGAGGGTATGCTAGCGCTTGGAGCAATCCTTGCAGCAACCGCAGGTTTTGCAACTCTTGGTGACTGGCAAGCGGTCTACCAAAAGTTCGGTGATGGCTCTATCGGTGCTTTCATTGACGGCGGTGCGACCATCTTGAATGCAGGCGTTGGTATCGATATGGTGCTATCACAGACCATGCTTACAGTAATGGCTGCATTGTTTGCTGGTACGACGATGGATACTGGCGTACGTTTACAACGTTACATCTTCCAAGAATTTGGTGAATTTTATAATTTGCCTGTACTCAATAAGAGTGTCGTTGCAACGTTACTTGCTGTCGGAAGCTGTTTGTTATTAGCGTTCGGTGCTGGTGGTATCGATGGTGCTGGTGGTATGATTATTTGGCCGCTATTTGGTACAACCAACCAGTTAATGGCCGCCTTAACCTTAATGATCGTTACCATCATCTTATTACGTAAAGGTAAGCCAGTTTGGTACACCTTAGCACCATTGTCGTTCTTGTTGGTTATGACTGTCTTTGCACTATTGATTCAGCTCAAAACCTTCTTTACTGATGGTAATTGGCTACTTATTATTATGGATATAATTATCTTAATCGCGACCATTTTGGTGACGTTTGAGAGTCTATCTGTACTACGCAAAGAGTGGTCACTACATAAAGGTAAAAGCGGTGAGGTTTAAACGTTAAACCATATTGAGTATCTGTTTAATAAAAAACGCTAGCAGCAATTGCTGGCGTTTTTTGTATCACATAGGCATGATAGATCATAAGAATTAAGTAAAATATGAGTACATTATGGAAAATGAAAACACATCGAATGATATAGAAAAGCTTCAACCACTAGAGAGCACTCAACCATGGTGGCAACGGTTTAAGAGTGGATTAAATGAGTTTTATCATGCACCTTATCGTCAGACGATGGCACGCGCGGCACGTGATGAAGAAGATTTTTTTATGTTGCTTATGTTTGCTGAGAGCTTGGGAATTGATAATCCCGCCAGCTTTTATACATTAGAGCTACAGCCATTATTTTTAGAGAACTTTCATGAGTGGCATACACGTATGGGAATGGATAGATGTCCATTTGACCACGTTGGATGCTGCTAACAGTAGTGGATTGACTATATAAAAAAGTAGCTAAGCATTTATTAGATAATGAGACAAAATACGAGATAATGATATGGCATTACACCCTTTACATGGATTGGTAGAGCAGTTAGAGACACAACCGATTATATTTATCGGTGGCAAAGGTGGTGTAGGGAAGACCACCACTGCAGCAGCCTTAGCCAGCTACTATGCAAGCCAGCAGCAAAAAACCTTAATTGTCTCAACCGATCCGGCACATAGTTTGGGCGATGTATTGAATGTACGACTCAATAATGAGAAAACGGTGATATCACCTTATCTAGATGCGATTGAGTTAAATCCTGATGTGATTGTCGATGAACATTTTGCTCAAGTCGAACGTACAATTAGAGCTTATGCCAACCCAGATATGATGCCAAAAATTCGTGAGCATCTGAGGCTATCTAAGTCGGCACCTGGTGCCCAAGAAGCCGCGATGCTCGAATCCATGTGCCACCATTTAGTCGAAGCGGCAGATGCTGGGTATGAACACATTATCTTTGATACCGCACCGACAGGTCATACTTTGCGATTATTGGTATTACCAGAAATGATGGGAGCATGGACGGATGGGCTGCTTGCACAGCAGCGACGACAGGCCAAACTACGTTCGGTGGCGACACACTTGGATAGTCACAATCAGAAAAACAATCAAAAACAGAGCACGCAAAAGAACGACGTGGCCAATCCGTTTGCAGCCAAAAAATCAGACCGCTGGGAGCAAGCTGTCTCCGTATTAGAAAAGCGCAAGCAATTGTTCCGCCAAGCAGGGTTGCTATTACATGACCGTACACAAACAGCGATTGTGTTGGTGATGACCGCTGACGTCTTACCATTAGCTGAGACCAAGCGCGCTATCGAGCAATTAGAAGACAGTAAACTCATGCCAGCAGCAATCGTCATCAATCAATTGATATCAACAACGCAGTCGGATGAGTTTTGGCGACGCCGTGCTGAGCGTCAGCAGCATTTGCTGCAGGATATCGAACAAAGCTTTACCAAGTATCCGCTATATCCAATTTATCTGCAGCAAACGGATGTACGCGGCACTGATGCATTAAGTGCGTTGTTAAGTGCATAGGGTGCCTGAGTGCATAGATAGTTCGCTGGTCATTTATGACTCACGCTTATACGACTGTAGTTTACCTGACAATGACCATGCCATGTCTGTGCGTAATAGCTGAGCTTGTTCGGACTTACCGCTACTAAGCGACGACCATTGCGGTTTACTACGGGCTTTTTTGAGCTCACTTGGTAATTTATGTGCTGGCCATACAGTAATTGGATTATTGTCTTCATCTGCATGGTCACCGTCGTCAGTTAACGACGTTCCAAGACTGCTGTTTTCGCCCTTATATAATAACTGAGTGGCGTCTGTAGCAGCATGACCACGATGACGTAAGGCAGTTAGCAGGTCTAATGCTCGCGTTGCTAATAGCGTCAACGTCGCAGGATCGATATATAAGCGTTTTACCCCAGTAATCCTATCGGCAATACTGCTGGTATTCGATAGCAACCCGCCTGCGATCCCACCTATTGCGGCACCCAGTCCCAGAGTCGTACCTAGGGCTGCTGCATCGATACCTAGTCCGAGCAGAGCACCAGCAGCGGCACCAGACGTCGTACGGATGCCGTAGCTTTTGAGAAGTTCAGGGTCGAATGGGTCTTGTTGATAGGCTTGTAGTTCAAGCGGCGTTGCTGCGACAGCATTGTCATAAAACTTATATAGGTTCAGGAGATTGTGCTGCATCGCACGCTCACTTTGTCTAACGGCTTCTTGCATTTGTTCTAAGACAGGAAGTGGGTCGTCATCTTCATTGATCTCGCGTACAAAGGAAGCAACATTTAATAAAAAATCAGCGATGATGATATTGGCTTCATCATAGAGTTGCGCCCAGTCTTCTGTTCGACGTTGCATCAGCTGCTCAAGCATCTCAGAGTGGGTGAGCATGGTGGCTAGGTTTTTCCATAGACGCATCTCATCTTCAAACTCAAACGCGACCGAATCGAAACGCGTTGAAATATGCAGATTGCGTCTTGCCAGCATCGTTTGCCAGTCGTCGATATTGGCATTCTGACTGTCGGTAAAATTAAAGACAGGCATCACAGGAATCGCAGCCCAAGACAAAATCGCTAGCTCGTCTTTATATTTACCCAATACAGGCTCACGAGCATCTACCACGTAAATGGCCATATCACTTGTCAGCAGCTGACGAATTACTTTGGATTCTTGACTATAATCATAGGGCAAGTCATAGCTGTCTGCACCTTGAGCGACATCCGCCGCCAAAAACTGTTGCAGACGTTCAATACCATCACGGCGACTGGCAGTGTTGTCCTCTAGCCAGTCCATAAGCCCTGAAGCATCTTCCAGACCAGGCGTATCGTATAGTGCTACCAGCACCTCACCAGTTCGACTGTCTGTCAGCTGTGCTTGCTCAACGTGACGCGTGGTCGCAGCTTCGTTTTTGACTTCGCCAAAATATACGTCTCGCAATAACGTGCGCAGTATAGAGGTTTTACCCGTATTGGTATGACCAACAACGGCCAATTTGAGCGGTTCACCACTGGCGATGGTTTTCTTTGTTACCCTTGACACTGGTGCTGTCGTTGCTGATGCTTCGGTTGATACAGGTTGATTATCCTGAGTAGCTATTGACTGAGCTACTGTAGATTTTGAGGTGTTGTCTGAAGGAGTGCTTGAAACATCAGGGGTCGGCTCATAAGCTTTGTCTGCAAAGAGACCTGCAGGCTTATTATTCTCATGATTATTGTTATTGTCATTATTCATAGTAACGTCTTATATTTATTGATGGCAAAAACACACAGTAGCCATTTATTGTAAAACAAATCTGACTGGGTATCGGTTATGAATGCGTATAATCCATATCATAAATCGTAGTCCACGCATTTATAATCATGCTCTAGTCGGTTCAATATATTTTGGATACAAGGAACATGCTCTAGTCGGTTCAATATATTTTGGATACAAGGAAGATGAGTGAAAGCACTAAAAATAGTAGGCTAAGCGAGACTGACACCGTATCCAATTTATAGAGGATTGACTATATTAGACAGCACTAGGTGGACGCAGCAGTACCTTTAGCTTTTTCTTGAACCCTTTGGCACGAAAAAACCGCTGCCACATACGGTAAAAGACCCCAAATATCAGGCTGATGATATTGTCATGGCTGGCTTCACCAACCGCACCGTACTGGACGGGGTTATTGATGGTATCTTCTTCTACGTAAGTCCCAAACCAACGATCAAAAATAATGAGAACGCCGCCGTAATTTTGGTCAATATATTCGTCGTTGGTACCATGATGGGCACGGTGATTGGATGGGGTATCAAAAACATACTCCACCCATTTGGGGAATTTTCCCACGGTTTCGGTATGGATAAAGAATTGATAAATCAAATCTAACGCATAAAAGAAGAATACCCAGACAGGATGTACGCCCAACATCATCAGCGGGACAAAGAATAACCACCAACCCGTCACTGAGTACAGCAGGCTTTGACGCATGGCGGTGGACAGATTCATATGGTCATCTGAATGGTGCACGACATGCGCTGACCAAAACCAATTCATACGGTGTGACGCACGATGGAACCAGTAATAGCTAAACTCAACCGCAACGAATATAGGGATGGCGGTAAGCCATGTCACCTCAATAGTAAATAAGCGATATTGATATAACCATAAGCAGATAGGTATGACGATAAGCGCTTGGACAATCAATTCAAACCCTAGATAAGAGCCGCCCAAACTAAAATTGGTCATCGCACGGCGCCAACTAAAGCTTTTACTATTGCCGCGTTTGGACTGATACAGCCATTCTGCCAAAAATAACAAGAAAAATGGACCGCCAGCCAGCGGTAGCAGCCACTCTTGCCAATACGCGGGCAGAATGCTTGCCAGCATTGGCTGCCACGACTCTGGCGCAGCCGTTAAGATACTTTGGTTTAACGC
This sequence comes from Psychrobacter sp. Ps2, assembly GCF_022129405.1. NCBI lineage: Bacteria > Pseudomonadati > Pseudomonadota > Gammaproteobacteria > Moraxellales > Moraxellaceae > Psychrobacter > Psychrobacter sp. Ps2. The sequence goes on from NZ_JADQAM010000060.1 coordinate 24,273, forward strand.
CTCTCGGTAACCATCCAATAGTTGACCATACTGACCTAGGGTCATAAGGGGGCTGTCTAAAGAGATATCTGCTGCCATCTTGGGCTCCTAGCCACTATAAAGCATCCTTGTCATCTTGATATAACGTCACAGCTATCAAAATATATCTTAACAACTGTTATATCAATAAGTCTTTAAGCCTGTCTGAGGTTATAGATCTATAATATTTATTTATTGTATATCATGCGAGTCATAATGATAAGTTCATATATGAAAAATAGATTGCAAGTAATAGATTAAAAATTAGAATGTATTAAGCATCTATATCAACCAAGCCAATTTTTCGTGCAGAGAGCGCTGTTTGCCATTGCTGATAGCGAACTGCTTGTTTGTCTAATGGCTCATCATCGGTACGTGCATCAGTCAAGCTAGCCGCAGAGTTGGTATCGCTAAGCAGCTGTACAATAAGCCCATCTTTGGCGTGAGTAGCGATTTGATCGATTTTTCGTAGCGTACCGCGGTCGGGCAGTGCGTTGCTATGAATGCCAAGTAAGACCTGTACAGGATGCGCATCTAAATAGTTTTTAAGCCGTGCCATATCATCACGGTCATCAACGATGCCAAAATCCTCAACTTCGCTTGATTGTTCAAAACCATGGTTGCTGCCATCAAGCCCTGACTGCCACCATTCGTCCTGATTTGCAGGGTATTCAAGCAGCGCAACTAACTTTTTGCCCATACTGACCGTCGCTTTTGGGGCGATAGGGGCTAGCGCTTCTATAAAGTCATCAGCATCTACCACGTGCCGCTGCCAAAAGTTTAGGATTTTTTGATAATACGGCTGTTTGATATCCAAACGCATTTTTTTGCGGCGGAACATCAATGCACAAAACGCCCATGCTATCGCTCTAGGTACAATGCCGTACATCAGCAAGCTACCAATCAGTAATCCTGCCCACTGCCGTGCAACAGACAGCGGCATCGCTTCGGTGACAAGCCTGCTCTGTGCGATCGCTGTACTGTCTGGCACACCAAACCCTACCATACTCGGTAGCCATCCTAATACTTGAGTCAAGCTCACCAGCGCCTGATCAGAGAGTAGGGTTGACTCCCAGCTAAAGCTATACTGGCGTACAACCAACAAAAATATAATCGCAAGCAGCATACCGGTCAATGTCGCGAGCCATAACTGATGACTAAACCGCCCCAGATACCAGCGCATACCACTGTGCTGCAACTGCCGCTCATACAGATCGACGGCCGCTTTGGTCACATCATCCTTACCGCGTATGAGATAACTTGGACTGACAAAGCTCGCAAACCAACTGGGCGATTGCTGATCTCGATTGATGAGTGTCATCACCAGCCAGCCACCAAGCATAATAGTATGAAAACCAAGCAAGCAAACCAATACATAAAAGAAGTTCACAACATTAGACTGCAATAGCGTAAATAACCCCAAAAACCCTGAGATACACCACACCACGCTCATAACGATCATAATGCCTTTTATACGGCCGTCAATCTTGCCTAGCACACGCGCAAGCGCCCCGTTACTGTCTATACGTGATGCCCGTCGATGCAGCTTTTGAATAGGCGTACCGTCCTCGCCCTGTAGCTTTTCCGTGATTAATAACGGGTCAGTGGCAAAAACGTGCTGATCGGTCTCTAAAGCACGTACCAGCTCGGTCAGTTGATCTTGGGGTGATAGCATAATGCGATAATATCCGTATGAAAGCGTCAATATAAGAAATAGGAAGCAAAAAATGCGCGTTCTAATCGTTATAGATTATTGTAGCGTATATAGAATGAGGATGACTTGTATTATTTTTATCATAGTAAACCATCATAAAATCATCCAAAATAAATATATAAAACCAAATCGTGTCAAAAAGCGTATAAAAGAGACATATCAAAAAAAAGGAAGGTGCCATATGAATAACGAAATGAATAATAAAACCTATCTTATCATCGGTGGAACAGGTGGTATTGGTCAAGCCATGGTGCAGCAGCTAATACAAAAAACGACTGTGAGTCAAACGGACAGTCAATCTCATCAAAGCCATCGCACACAAGTATTTGCTACTTATCATCGCAATGAGCCGAATATTGAAGCAGAAAACCTGCACTGGCTGCCAATGAACGTCAGTAATGAGGACAGCATCAAAAAAGCTGCCGATACCATTAAGCAGACAGTCGGTCATGTGGATTGGGTGATCAACTGTGTAGGACTATTACATACAGCGACAGCGCAGCCAGAAAAGGCCTTGCGACAGATGGAAACGGAGTTCTTTTTGCAAAACATGCAAATCAATGCGCTAGCCAGTTTGCTGATAGCCAAATACATCAAACCGTTGCTCGCCAAGGCTAATCGCAGCGCCAATCATCCTGCTGTTTTTGCGACCGTATCAGCCCGCGTCGGTAGCATCACTGACAATCAGCTAGGTGGCTGGTATAGCTATAGAATGAGCAAGGCGGCGCTCAATATGGGCATGAAAAACCTGAGTATCGAATGGGGCAGATCACTTAAAGATGTATGCGTGGTGGTTATGCAACCAGGCACCGTGAATACTCAGTTGTCTGCACCGTTCCAAGGCAATGTCGCTGAGGGACATTTATTCTCGCCAGCGTATAGCGCGGAATGCTTATTGGAGGTGCTCTCAGGTATGACTGCTACCCAGTCAGGCAGTTTTGTCGATTGGGCTGGAGAGTCAATACCTTGGTAGCCATTAAACTGACGCTAGCGTACTAGTAAGCCATCAATTTAATACGCTTCAAACAGCGCCATAAACTCATTAACAGGCGTCTGCTCCAGTCTTTCTTGAACATCACACAGCTTAATGATCTGCTGACAGCGACTTTCGATAAAGCGAGTGGCCAGACTGGCGCGGAACTTGGCTTCCAGTACAGGAATGCCCTCAGCGCGGCGGCGTTTATGCCCGATAGGATACTCTACAGCCACTTTTTCTGTACTGGTGCCATCGTTAAAAAATACTTGAATGGCATTGGCAATAGAGCGCTTGCTTGGGTCATGATAGTCTTTTGAATACTGCTCGTTTTCTTCTACAACCATCTTGCTACGCAGCTCATCGATTGACAAATGCTGTTCGTGATAGTCATCCTCGTAGTTCTCTGCCATCAGATCGCCTGTCAACAACGGCACAGCCACCATATACTGCAAGCAGTGGTCACGATCGGCCGGATTGGCAAGCGCGCCTTCTTTTGAAATGATTCGAATCGCTGAGTCATGGGTGGTCAGGACAATTCTCTCGATATCGTCAATTCTGCCTTTGATATGTGGGTGCAAAATAACCGCCGCTTCACAAGCAGTTTGCGCATGAAACTCAGCCGGAAAGCTTATTTTAAATAAGATATTTTCCATCACGTAACTACCAAAATCCCGCTGGAATTTAAAGCGACGATCGTCTTCAGGCTTTGTCGCTAGATCCTTATTGGTATGGCTAAATAGCACATCATAGAATCCCCACTGCGGTGCGGTTAATGCGCCAGGAATACCCATTTCACCACGTGCCGTTATATCTACCAGACGTACCGCACGACTGGTTGCATCACCTGCCGCCCATGATTTTCGGCTGCCAGCATTGGGTGCATGCCTATAGGTGCGTAGTGCCTGACCATCGACGATAGCTTGTGAGATAGCTGCCATGATGCGCTCACGTGGCAGCTGATAAAGTTTTGCGACGACGGCTGTTGATGCTAACTTGACCAAAAACACATGATCGAGCCCCACACGGTTGAATGAGTTTTCGAGTGCCAGTACGCCTTGAATCTCATGCGCCATGATCATAGCTTCAAGTACTGCTCTCATGGTCAGTGGTGCTTGTCCTTGGCTGATATTTTTTTGACTAATATAGTCGGCGACCGCCAGGATACCACCCAGATTATCAGAAGGATGGCCCCATTCGGCAGCAAGCCACGTATCGTTATAGTCAAGCCAGCGTACCATGCAGCCAATATCAAAAGCGGCTTTGATAGGATCTAGTCTATAGGAGGTGCCAGGGACGCGAGCGCCATGCGGCGTTATTTGATCGGGGCAATCAGGCCCCAAGTGCTTGGTACACTCAGGGAAACGCAGCGCCAATAGACCGCAGCCAAGCGTGTCCATTAGACAGTGGCGCGCGGTATTCCATGAATCAGTAGGGTTTGGGGATTGCTCGTCTATTGAATAATCGAGAACGTAATCGGCGATTTTTTGAATTTCATCGTCGTATTCTGGACGGACGTTGCTCTCTACCGTCGCATCGTTAATATTTGAATTGGTATTTGACATGGTTGGTTCCTCATCCTGAGTGTGCTACTTCCTTGACTGATTATCTCAGCCATCCTTTTAAAGGAATCATCATTTAAAAGTAGCATACTCAATATAGAACAACCAATTTGAATTATGTTAAGAATTAAGACGTTAGCAGCGATCTAAATCATTAAGTACAACAGACCTAAAACAAACAAAGCGGCCATGATAAACAGCAGGAAACTTAACACTTTGGTCGTGGTTGACGCAGTGTCCGTGCTCTCTTTTTTGATTTTGTTTTTCTTAGCAACGTATAGCACCATTTTTACATGCTCGATATTGTCCTCGAGGTAGTGCTCGCCTTCAGGCACAAAACCTAACGACTCATAAAAACTAAGTAAGTAAACCTGTGCCGAGATGATAATCGGACGCTTTTTACCGTACTTTTTGCGGCACTGTGCAATAGCCTGATTCATCATTTGCCGTGCTAGACCATCACCTCTATGCTCTGATAGTACAAGCACTCTACCGATGGCTGGCATCGCGGTGTGGTTGGTTTTAATCGCAGGATCAGCTACTGATAGATTGGATTTTAGCTTATTAAACTCAGGTGGGATGATACGGCAATAGCCCACCAATGCTGCATTTTGATGAGCGATCAGGTGCAAGCAATCAAAATCTACTTCATCCATATCTTGATAGGCACAGTTTTGTTCGACGACAAACACTTGCGAGCGCGCCTTTAAAATATGATAAAGATCAACTGAGGTCAGCTCGTCAAAGGTTTTTAGAGAAAATTCACAAGTCATAGTGGGCTAGCTTCTGGCAATAGGCAGTAAAAGATTGGCATTATAACGATTTAGGCAGGCATTAACCATTCCTAACCGTTTAGGGTCTGGCTGATTTTGTCTAAGTTTAGGCTATCAGACATAGCGCTAAAGATTTCAAAGTATTTGCCGCGTTGGGCATAAAGTACCTCATGTGTACCTGTCTCAACCACTTCGCCATTTTCTATCACCACGAGATCGTCGGCATCGATGATTTGAGCGATATTGTGCGAGACCATAATGACGGTACGGTCTTTTTTGATCAGATCTAGGCTTTTTTTGACCTGTTGGCTGGCAATGGCATCGAGGCTGGCTGTCGGCTCGTCCAAAAATACAATAGGTGGGTCTTTCAAAAACATCCTTGCCAGTGCAATACGCTGCTGCTGACCGCCTGATAAGGATTTGGCAGTACTCTCGTAGCCATCTGATAGAGACAGGACTTGCTCGTGGATAGAGGCTTTTTTTGCAGCCACGATGATGTCATCTTCGCTGGCATTCATATCGCCATAACGGATGTTTTCACTGATCGTACCCGAAAAAATATGATTACTCTGTAGGACTAGGCCGATGCGCTGACGCAACTCATGGGTATCACAGTCAGCCAAATCATGCCCATCTAGGCAAATCGTGCCAGCGTCTGGGGCATAGAACTTGACCAATAGATTGATAATCGTGCTCTTTCCTGCGCCAGAAAGGCCAACCAACGCAGTGATACGATTAGGCTTGATGGTAAAGCTGACGTTTTTTAGCGCTTGCGTGCCATTAGGATAGGTAAAATCAACGTTTTTAAGCTCGATATGACCTTTGAGGTTTTCGCTACTGATGCCATCGATGTTTTCGACTTGTTTATCGTCTTCTAAAATATCGAAAAAACCTTCGGCATAGGTCAATGCATTATTAATCTGGTCGTAGATGCGGTGTAATTGACGGATAGGAGCGGCGACATTTTGAAACAGCATAACATGAAACAAAATCATGCCAATGGTCATCTCGCCTTGTAGGACAAAATAAGCGGTGAGAAGGATGATAACCACCACACCAATCTGCTCAATAAAGGTTTTGATGGCATCATAAATAAAGCCAATACTACGAATACGCAGTTGATTGTCCGTCATTTCCTTTTGAATGGCTAAGTGCTTTTCAGCCTCGATAGATTCACGGACAAAGGATTTCACCACGCTGATCGAATTAATCAAAGAGATCACCAAACCGCTTTTGGCTTCTCTATAGCCGCGCATCTGCCGACGAAACCCTTGTAGACGCTGCGCTTGTTTTTGACTGATAAAAAAGTAAATGGGAATGATAATAAGACCGACCAAGCCTATCCAAAAGTTGGTCGAGAACATAATAATAAGCGAGACAATGGCACTGGCAAACAGCGGTAGCATATCGATAAAGAAGTTTTGTACGAGGCTAGTAAGACTGCTAACCCCATAATCAATACGGGTTTGCAACTTGCCGCTGTCGTTTTCGCTACTGGTATAAAATGCCATCCGATAGGTCAAGATGCGCTCAATGATTTTTTGCGATAAATCACGTGATAGATTGATACGAATCTTTTCGCCGAAGAAGCGTTGCCCAAACGAGATGAATATCGATAATATCTCTTTGGTTAAGAGTACCGCACTGATAATGGTCAGCATGCGCACGCCAGCTTCCCAAGGCTCAGCGAGGGTAGCGATTTCGGTCAAGGTATCAACGGCATAGCGCAGCACAAAGGCATTAACTTGCGCGGTAAAGGAGCCTAGAGCAGTCAGCGCTAAGGTGGCGATGATAAGCAAGCGATAAGGCGCGGCAAATACCGCCAGTTTTTTGAGGATATCCCACAGTAGTGCCCGCCGTTCTTTCTTTTCGACTGGCGGTTTTTTGTCTAACTGTGCGCGGCGTGGTTGGGGAGATGTCGGCATAAAACTCTATCACAAATTAAAATAAGCCGTGTCTACGCTTAAAACGCATCCGCTGGCACAAAAACTTCACCCACCATAATACGCCTTGCTGAGCGGCTCATCGACACTTTTTTGGCTTGCCAGCGTCCATCTACCAGTTCGGTTTTTCCACCGACGAGCAATGTACCTGATGGATGGCCAAAACGGACCTCTGTCAGCTTGCCAGCGCCTGCTGCTTGATTGACGAGTGTGCCTTGTGTGGTTGCCGCAGCGGCGATAGCAACTGCTGCTGTACCCATCATGGCATGATGCAATTGACCCATACTCATGGCACGTACCACTAAATCAATCTCGCTTGCATCGACCGATTTACCACTAGAGGCGATATAGCTCTGTGCTGCGCCAACCCAAGCGACTTTAGGAATATGTTGGCTGGTCTGTGCCTCGCTCACGTCTTTGAATAATCCCATCGCCACACCACCTGTGGCACGGATTTTTTCAAGCTTGGTAAGTAGCTCACCATCGCTATTGATATCGCCTTGTAATTCAGTACTCGTAAAGCCTAAATCTTCAGCTTTCATAAAGATGGTCGGGATACCCGCAGCAATGAAGGTCGCTTTGATGCTATCAGCCTCTAGACCGCAGCCTGACACATCGAAGTCATCGACCAAGTTACCAGTAGGGAACATGTCGCTGGTGGCATCTACAGGATCGATAAACTCAATTTTGACTTCAGCCGCTGGGAAGGTGACACCATCTAATTCAAAATCGCCCGTCTCTTGAACCTGTACTTTATCATCTGCGTCTTTATAGATGGGAACATAGGCAATAATCGTTTTACCGATATTTTCTTGCCAAATGCGTACTTCACAAATACCGCTATCTGCATTGTCGTCAATGCTGTTAGCAATCTTGTCAGCATCGACTAGACCCATATTAATCGCACAGGCGCCAACGGCCGCAGTTAAGTTGCCACAGTTACCCGCCCAATCAATCATAGGCTTGGCGATATTAACTTGTCCAAACAGATAATTCACATCGTGGTCTGGTCTGTCAGAGGCCGATAAAATAACCGTTTTTGACGTGCTAGAGCTGCCATTGCCCAAACCATCAATCTGCTTCCCGTAAGGATCTGGGCTACCGATGACACGTAATAGGAAGTTATCACGTGATTCGCCAGCGACTTGGCAGCGCTCAGGTAAGTCAGACAGTTTAAAGAATGTTCCCTTTGAAGTACCACCGCGCATATAAGTAGCGGGGACAGATAGTTGCGGAGTGAAAGAGGGTGTTGATTTAGAATTGGTTTGGGTCACTGTATTAAGTCCTTTTTATATTGTTATAAGATTGGGTATACTGCCATCAGCAAGTAAACATGCATGATTAAGAGTGCTCGTTAATAATGATAGCGACAAGAGATAATCGTCAGATAGTTATCATCGACGGCATATACCAACCGATTGGCGTCATCGATGCGTCTTGACCAAAATCCAGATAGATTTTCTTTTAGGGGTTCAGGCTTGCCAATGCCTTCAAACGGATTACGCTTACATTCGGTGATGAGTTTGTTAATACGTTTGAGTGTTTTTTTGTCCTGCGTTTGCCAGTACAGGTAGTCTTTCCACGCAGCATCTGTCCATGCTAGTTGTTCACTCATTGTTAGACCCTTTTCCTTTGGATGGATTACAGTCTTTGAGTTCAAGCACTTTCAATATCGCTATCCGTATGCTCATTATTATCGCTGCTACCATCACCTTTATCACTATCTTCTACCGTATCTATTAGCTCACGCGTAACAGTCTTGCCAGCTTTATATTGGGCAATAGAGTCCGCTAAGTGCGCTGCATTGGCAGGAGATTTTAGTAGATAGACGGTTTCCATCAGGCTATTGTAATAATCAAGCGACATAACGACGGCATCATCAGCGTCACGGCGGGTCACGATAGTGGCGTTGGCATCATCGTTTACCGTATCTAGGACGGACTTTAGGTGCTTTCTGGCTTCTGAAAAACTAACGACTCTCATGGCTTACTCCCTTCATGATATTCTGCATAACTTGTACAATATATCGTACATATTACGCTATTGGTGAAGTAAACTCAATATTTAGCTATTTTTCAATATTAAGATATAAGTAAGAAGGCTCAGTGTGTAGCTTGCAAACCATGTTTTGAACCAAGCTTTAACATTAGCAAATAAAAGCCGAAGTCATATAAACAAGTTATACAACATCGGCGATTTTTATACTTTACTGCTTATCACACTAAAAACTACAGGATAGCCTTAGACGATATCAAGCGTACCTTCGATAAACTCTTTAGCAAAACGCTGTAGCATACCACCAGCGTTATACATTTTTACTTCATCAGCCGTATCTAAACGGCAGATAATAGGCGTCTCAGTGGTACTACCATCGGCACGATGAATCACTAGAGTCATCAATCCGCCAGCCGAGACTTCACCTGTGACATCAAAGGTTTCCGTACCATCGATATTTAGCGTATGACGTGTCGTACCTTCTTCGAACTGTAAAGGCAGCGCGCCCATGCCAACTAAGTTTTGACGATGAATACGCTCAAAGTCCTCAGCGACGACGGCTTCTACGCCAGCGAGACGCACGCCTTTGGCAGCCCAGTCACGGCTTGAGCCTTGACCATAGCCATCACCTGCGATGATGATAAGCGGCTGCTCACGGTTCATGTAGGTTTCAATTGCTTCCCACATGCGCATGACTTGACCTTCTGGTTCGACGCGTGCCAGTGAGCCTTGGACAACTTCGCCATCTTCATCGCGTACCATTTCGTTCAATAGTTTAGGGTTGGCAAAGGTGGCACGTTGCGCGGTTAAATGGTCGCCGCGATGAGTCGCGTATGAGTTGTAGTCCTCAGCAGGCAAGCCCATGGTATCAAGATACTCACCAGCTGCTGATGAGCCAAGAATGGCGTTTGATGGTGACATATGGTCGGTTGTGATGTTATCACCAAGGACTGCAAGCGGGCGTAGGCCTGTCAGTTTATTTTTCTTAGCCATTTTGCCTTCCCAGTACGGCGGACGGCGGATATAAGTGGTCATTTCACGCCAGTCATATAATGGGCTTAATGCCTTACCTGTGTCTTTTTTGGCTTCATCAAACATTGGGATATATACGGCATTAAATTGTTCAGGCTTCACGGCAGCAGCAACAATGGCATCAACCTCTTCATCATCAAACCAGATGTCTTTTAGATAGACGTCATTGCCGTTTTGGTCTTTGCCCAATGAGTCTTTTTCGATATCAAAGCGGATGTTACCAGCGATGGCATAAGCAATAACCAGTGGCGGCGATGCCAAAAATGCTTGCTTGGCATACGGATGGATACGACCATCAAAGTTGCGGTTACCAGATAGCACTGCCGTGGTAAATAAGTCGTTATCGATGATTTCTTTTTCGATATCAGGGTCTAGCGCGCCACTCATACCGTTACATGTCGTACAGGCAAAGCCGACTACATCAAAACCGATTTCTTGTAGCTCTGGCATTAGACCTGCTTCTTCTAAATACATTTTGACCGTTTTTGAGCCGGGTGCTAAGGATGACTTCACCCAAGGTTTACGCAATAAGCCTTTGGCATTCGCATTACGAGCGACAAGGCCTGCGGCAACCATGTTGCGTGGGTTTGAAGTATTGGTACAGCTGGTAATCGCCGCGATAATCACTGCGCCATCTGGCATGAGACCGTCTTTTGGTTCTGGCAGTTTTTCGTCAGCGCCATGAGCGATACCTTTGGCGACCAAGTCAGTAGTCGATACACGGGCATGGGGACGCGAAGGACCTGCCATATTACGACCAACTGATGACAAATCAAACTCAAGGACGCGTGCGTATTCGGCTTTTTCCATACCGTCAGCCCATAGGCCCGTTTGCTTAGCGTATTGCTCAACCAATTTAATCTGCTCTTCAGAGCGGCCCGTCAGACGTAGATAGTCAGTGGTTTGCTCATCGATATAGAACATCGCGGCAGTGGCACCATATTCAGGCGTCATATTGGAGATAGAAGCGCGGTCACCGACGCTTAGCTGGCGTGCACCGTCACCGAAGAATTCGATATAGGTAGAGACCACACCTGCGTCGCGTAAGAACTCAGTCATCGCCAGTACGAGATCCGTACCGGTAATGCCTTTTTGCAATTTGCCTGTTAATTTAACACCCACGTAATCAGGCAAGCGCATATATGATGGGTTACCTAGCATGACGCTTTCGGCTTCTAGACCGCCCACACCGATCGAGATCACACCTAGTGCATCGACCATCGGCGTGTGGCTATCAGTCCCAACTAGCGTATCGGCAAATGCGACTTCTTCACCCGCTTTATTGTGCACGACCTGTACGACAGGTGACATTTTCTCTAGGTTAATCTGATGCATGATGCCGTTACCAGGCGGTACGACGTTTACATTGTCAAAGGCATACTGGCACCAGTTGATAAAGTGAAAACGGTCATCGTTGCGGCGCTCTTCAATCGCGCGGTTTTTCTCAAACGCGTCGTCTTCGAAGCCTGCATGCTCAACGGCCAATGAATGGTCAACAATAAGCTGGGTTGGCACGATAGGGTTTACCTTGGACGGATCACCGCCTTGCTCAGCGATAGCATCACGTAGACCCGCCAAATCAACAAAGGCCGTCTGACCCAAGATATCATGACAAACGACGCGGGCAGGGTACCAAGGAAAGTCGAGGTCTTGCTTGCCTTCGATATGCTGCTTTAGCGCATCGGTCAACTCTTCTGGTGGACAACGGCGTACTAGGTTTTCACACAATACTTTTGAGCAGAATGGTAGCTTGTCATACGCGCCAGCTTCGATACTCTCGACAGCCTCGCGGGTGTCAAAGTAATAAAGATCAGTACCGGGAAGTGGCTTTTTGAATTGTTCGTTCATTGGTTGTACTAGGGCGTTGTCCATAAGTCACCTTTGGCTGTTAGCTGTTTCTAATTTTTAAGAATTGTCTTTAGTTGTCTGATCTAATAAACCTTTGGAATAGTTGAAAATCGCATCAAAACCATCCTTTCTCTCTTTTATATTGACGCTTTCTAACTCTTCAAATTTCTTTGATTTAATATTAGCTCCGTATAGAAGTCCAGAAATCCCTGACACTACATTCATGAATTTAATACGAGATGATGAATTTTCAGGTTGAACATTCAATTGCAAACTATTGCATAAGTTTTTATTCTTTTTAGTTTCAAAACTAAGAGGTTGATTAGAGTGAGCAAACTCATTTCTTATCTTTCTCAAAATATTAATGTCATTCATTGTCACTTTACTAATCAAACCTAAAGAGTAGGATAATTTAATTTTAGATGAGAATGTGCCAAGTGGACCACTAAAAGAAAAAAGCTCATTTAAATGTTGGTTACTTCCAACAAGTATATTTCTCAAAATATTTTCAAGCTCATTATCAATATGAGCAGTAGCATATAGTGCTAATCCTCTATCAGACTCCTTAAACATTTCTCTTCTTAGTTTTACAAATTCATTTGATGAATCCTTAGCAAGCTTAGGAAGTGGAAGCCCATCCATTACTTTTTCTAAAACTTCCTCAATAGTTAAATCTGTCTTGTCATTCATTTTTAAAAACTCATGTCAGTATAGAAGTTAGTGAGAGTAGATGAGATAAATTTTAAAAATAACCAAAACAAGCATAAATTCAGAGAATCGCTCATTTTGGTTAAAAGGAAAAAAACTCCTAATATATAATTTCGGTAAATTAACGAGCATTCATATCTGGTACAGGACGCAGCTCTTCACCAGTATATTCTGCACTTGGGCGAATGATACGGTTGTTAGCACGTTGCTCAAACACGTGAGCTGCCCAACCAGTTAGACGTGAGCAGACAAAGATAGGTGTGAATAGCTTGGTTGGAATACCCATAAAGTGATAGGCAGAAGCATGGAAAAAGTCAGCATTACAGAACAGTTTTTTCTCACGCCACATGACCTCTTCACAGCGTACTGACACTGGGTATAACACTTCATCACCAACATCAGCAGCTAGCTTCTCAGCCCAACCCTTAATCACAACGTTACGCGGGTCTGACTCGCTATAGATCGCATGACCAAAGCCCATGATTTTGTCTTTACGAGCCAGCATACCCATCATTTCTTCTTCAGCTTCATCAGGTGAGCTAAAGCCTTCAATCATATCCATCGCCGCTTCATTCGCTCCACCATGCAATGGACCGCGTAGTGAACCGATTGCACCAGTGATACAAGAATGAATGTCAGATAAGGTAGATGCACACACACGAGCGGTAAAGGTCGAAGCATTGAACTCATGCTCTGCATAAAGGATAAGCGAGACGTTCATTACTTTTTCGTGTAGCTCGTTTGGTTTTTCGCCTTTGAGCAGATGCAAGAAATGACCGCCAATGGTGGCATCATCCGTGTCAGTCTCGATACGCACATTGTCATGGCTAAAACGATACCAATAATTGATGATCGATGGGAAAGCTGCCAGCATACGGTCGGTTTTATCGTTTTGCTCAGCGAAATCCGTTTCGGTCTCAAGGTTGCCCAGCATCGAGCAGCCAGTACGTAGCACATCCATTGGATGCGCATCGCTTGGAATACGTTCAAGTACGTCTTTTAATGCTTGTGGTAGGCCGCGTAAGCTTTTGAGCTTAGCTTGATAGGCATCAAGCTCGCTTTGAGTAGGCAAGTTGCCATATAGCAACAAATAAGCCACTTCTTCAAAAATACACTTATCTGCTAGTTCTGATACATCATAACCGCGATAGGTCAGACCAGAGCCTGATTTGCCAACGGTAGATAGAGAGGTTTTACCAGCGACTTGTCCACGTAGACCTGCGCCTGAAAGTTCTTTTTGTGCTGCCATGTTTACATTCCTTTTGTTGGTAGCTTTTTTGAGTGAAAACGGTGTTTCTGATAATAAATTTATTGGTTAATGACTGACTATAGCGCCAGTTTAGCGTTATGAAGGCTGTTCAGGCTGTGGGCCGTCTAAATCGACCTTACAGCGCTCAAACTCAGCTTCAATAGGGCCATTTAAGACTTCCATTGCGCTGCCTTCGCCTTCTGCATTATTGATCTTCATATACTTGGCACCTAGTGGTGACTCCATAAATGTCTGAATTTCAGTCATTTCTTCTGGGGTAGGGTCAGCCATTGGCGTTGCCACCTCTTCGCCATTCATAACGCGCAATTGCTCATTGCCAAAAGCAAGTAATTTTTTACCCACATCCGACGTATAAAAGTCATCTAATTCTTTTAACTCTGCATCAGTAAACTGACTCTTATAAAAACGATCGACTTCCGCTTTACCCAAGTCTTTGTCACGTGACTCGAGGCAGCTGACTTGCTCTTCACTGAGCGCGCCGCTATTGATAATTGGTGCAAACAATAGGCTGTTGACGGTATCTAACGTAATCGTCGTCATGATCAAGTCATTTTGAGCATCAGTCTCTGATGGCGCAGTTTCGCTTTCGCTAACAACAGTCTCGCTCGTATCACTGGCAGTATCGTCAACGGTTTCTGGTGTTTTATCACAGCCTGTCATGAATAACAGCGCCGCAAGCGTGCTACTAAGTAGTGAGGATTTGACAACCGTATGAGCAGTAAAAAATGGCATAAATAACCTAAAGATAAATAAAGACGGATTTTGAAACGATAAAGCACACAGAGATGGTTTATCGTTTCGGCGTTGCTAATTGGCAGTTATTAACTACTTATTATCAGCAAATAGCTTGTCTAGTGTCTGCTCAAACTCATGATAGTTCAAGAAATCATAGAGCTCCATGCGAGTCTGCATGGTATCGACGACTTTGTCTTGTGTGCCATCATCTAATAAGTGCTGATAAACGTTCAATGCCGCTTTGTTCATAGCGCGGAAGGCAGATAGTGGATATAGCACCATCTCGACACCCACACTATACAACTGATCAGTGGTATATAGATCCGTCTGACCAAACTCTGTCATGTTTGCTAGTACCGGAATATCCAACACATCAGTGAACTTACGATACATCTCGATATCGGTCAGCGCTTCTGCAAAGATCATGTCTGCACCCGCTTCTTGAAATGCGACGGCACGTTCAACAGCAGCATCCAAACCTTCTACTGATAGGGCATCTGTACGAGCCATCACTACAAAGTCAGGGTCAGTCTTGGCATCCAACGCCGCTTTTAGACGGTCGACCATTTCTGAAATACTAACGATTTCTTTGTTAGGGCGATGACCGCAACGTTTTTGCGCCACTTGGTCTTCGATATGTACTGCCGCGACGCCTGCTTTTTCCATCTTTCTGATGGTTTGGGCGATGTTAAACGCGCCACCAAAGCCCGTATCGATATCGACAAGCAGCGGGGTATCGACTGCATCAGTGATACGGCGAGCATCTTCTAGTACGTTATCAAGGCTGGTCATACCGAGATCAGGTAAACCAAATGAGGCATTGGCCACGCCAGCACCGGAGAGGTACAACGCTTGGTGACCAACTTGGGTCGCCATCATCGCTGTATAGGCATTGATAGCGCCTGCAATCTGTAATGGTTGGTTGTTATCATTTTTTTGAGTGAGAGCATTGCGAAAGCGCGCGCCTGCTGAAGATGAAGTCATATGATTGTCCTTACATGGAGGGAAAATATTCTAATTGTTGTAGCTGATTATACTCAATTATTCATGCCTGAAAAGTTTGAGTTCTCAATTAATATTTAATTTAAATAATAATCGAATGTAATTTTTTTAATAATATTCATTATTCAAATAGCATTATGCAGTTATTGGTAATTTCTTATGATAAGTATTCATATTGCTTAAAATCACAGCTTTTAGAACCTTCTGTTTTTTACATTTAGTTACAATTAATAAAAGTGTATTGTCTTATTAGTATAATTACACCCATTAAAAAGCCCCAACAGCTAGGCTATTAGGGCTTATGTTTCGCTTAAATAAGATTGCTAAGTGCTGAGTTTTAAATAGGCAAAAGCTTAAGAAAATAGACCTGCAAGATTGGCCAAGAACAATAACGCGAAGCCTGCTAAGAATATCAAGCCCGCGATAGACAGAGCATTCATACCTGCTGACAATTTCTTATGCTTTTTAACCAGTGAGTAGTTTAACCAACCAAAAATTGGCGCAGAGACGAACGCCGATATCATGGCAAACTTAAGCATAGCGCCTAGTTGTCCTGTGAAGAAAGTGATAATTACTAGACCACCACCGATGGCATAGGTCGTCCAAAAAGCGATTTGCTTTTTATTGATTTCACTTTCACCTTTTAGCAAGCGCCAGCATTCAGCATTAGCGCGTCCGTAGCCATCAGCACAAGTGATGGTCGTGCCAAACATACACATAAAGGCGACGAAAGCGACCAGCAATCTCGACCATTCACCAATGGTTGCGGTATACATATTGATCAACTGGTTGATATAAGCACCGCCGACCAACTCAATCTCTTGTCCTGATCCGTACTGGACAAACACACCTAACGATAAGAAGAACAACGCCAATATCGCTGAAACTGCATAGCCAACGTTAAAATCTAACAAACCTTGGCTATGCGTGGTGTGATCTGCTTTGACTTTGGCAGAGGTCCACATAGAGGTAATTGCAGCAAACTCAAGCGGCGCAGGCATCCAGCCCATGAGTGCTACGATGAAGCCTAACGTGGCTAAATTCCAAGGAGAGGCCGCCACAAAATCTACAGCCATAACGGTTGGCTTGCCAGCAGCAATGATAACTGCAGCAACAGTAGCCGTGGTAAGCGCAATCATAATCCACTTAGTCACACCGTCGAGCAACTTATAATGCCCTGCAATCAAAAAGAACCAAGAGACCGCGACGATAATGAGAGATAACGCCATTGTCGACAGACCAAGTGAGGCTGGCAACATAAAGCCCAAAATTACGGCAGCAATAAGTGAAACCGCACCCGTACTAATAACCGCTGACAAGATAGAAAGAATAAAATATACCCAAAGATATACCTTTGAGCGTTTGGCATAGCCTGCAATCAAACTCTCGCCAGTATCGTAGACGTAGTCAGTTGCAAAGCGAAAAAACGGATACTTAAACACGTTGGCCAATACAATCATAATGGCCAATTGCCAGCCATAGATAGCGCCCGCCTGTGTTGATGAAATTAAATGCGAACCACCGATGGCAGCAGTTGCCATCAAAATACCTGGGCCAAAGATGCGCCAGCTAAAGCCTTCTTGTTGCGAGGCAACGCTATCGTCAGGGGCACTCGGGTTGTTGAGTTGTTGTGTGGACATGAATACCTCGAAATGGTTAAAACAGCAAATTATCACTTACCTGTGTCAGCTTGCCAATGATCAGAAAAGAACGTCCTATAAACCGTCTAAATATAAAACGATTTACATCGTATCGACTTTATCACACCAACACTGTCTAGGAGAATGATTATTCTAGTTATTATTACTATTTGTTTGCATTGCTATTCTTGTTAGTTAGCATACTTATAAAATAATATCAATATTTAAAATTAATTATTTTTGGCGGTTCTTTATAACACAATATTCATCGGATATCTGCCCATTTAGCCTTGTGACACAAAATTTTGCTGCCGATAAGTAATGCCGCGCTGTTCGTAGACGTGATAAATGGCTGTGAGCAAGTCAGGTATTTTTGGGTGTACAAAGTCTTTGAGGGTGTGTAAATAAATAGGGGAGGTGACATTTTCATGAACCAAACGTTGGTAGCTGATCTGTTCCGTACGTACGGTTTGCAAGCTGGCAGGCACCAATGTAATACCTTCTCCTGCCGCGACCAGTCCCAATGCTACCTGCAAATCGCTGACTGTCGTGGTCATAAAAGGTGAGATGCCATACTGGGCAAATAGATGTAATAAAGGCTCAGTAATAGGCTCGCTAGATGCTGATTCATGAGTAGCAGCACGGTTGACTCTATTTGTAGACAGCTTGTCGTTTGCTTGGGTCACTGCTTCTGTCGTCACCGTGGACGAGACTGGCAAATGTGTTTGATGATATAAAATTAAGCGATTGTTCGCTAGGTCTATCAAGCGTTGCTTACGTACATTGGCAAGCGGGTGCGATTTTGGCAATGCCACCACGTAGCGTTCATGACGTAGCAGAATCTGCTGAATCCATGGATCTTGATGGGCAAATCGGCCAAAACCAATATCAATCTCACCAGACTTGAGTGCATCTATTTGTTGATATGAGCTGATGTCTTTTAAATTAACGTCGATATCAGGGCTGAACTGTTTAAGCGTGGCAATGATTTCAGGCAACAGGCCATATAGTACTGAGGGAACAAAACCTATATTTAAAACGCTGCTGGGTGCTGATAGACGCTGAGTCATACTAGTCACAGTTTCAATCTCGGTCAGTATGGTGCTTATTTTATCGTAGAAAAAACTACCCGCTTCAGTCAAATGTAGTGGCCTGTGGTAGCGATCAATAAGCACCACGCCCATATCAGTCTCTAACTGTTTTAGCAATCGACTCAGGCTTGGCTGTGACAGTCCTGTTTTGGTGGCGGCAGCGCTAAAGCTGCGCAAATCTGCAACCGCGATAAACGCATTAAGCTGTTTTAAATCCATACTATTGAGCCTGTCATAGTCTATGCTATCTCTACATAGAACAGTTCTTAAGGTTGATTTATCATATTATTTAGAATAGTCCTTATCAATATTAGCGCTATCCCATAAATTGTGCTTGAAGATAATAGGTCGAGCAACTATATTGTTGGCTAATAACACTGTTACACTATAGTAAGAAAATTCATTCTAGCAATCATTTAACACCAGTAGAAAAACTGGTTTGGTATTATTCTATGAGCGACGAAAAAAAAGACGCTGGCACCGATTTTGATGAAAAATTGGCTAGAATTATTGACCAAAAATCGCGTAAGCGTAATAATAATGACATCTACGAACGCTTTATCAATCGAGTCCATGGTTCTGAAGAGAACGATCAGGCTGAGTTTGAAACACTAGAAAGTGCAAAGAACCTTGCCGCTTTCGAACCCTTGAGCACAGAAGAGTTGCAACTGTTTGAAGATCAAAGCAGTGAGCAAGAATTATTGCTAGAAACAGAAAATGCTACAGCAGCAAACACCACCTCTAAAGCCTCAAATACAAGTACATTATTTGAAAATGTATCTGAAAATCATGTGCTGAATATCGCTAATGATAGCGACAGTATTAGTATTGATGTCAATGATGTCAGTTCAGATACAGAGGCCTCAGAATATATAGATCGCAACAATATAGATAGTAGCAATCAAACAGAGTCATCCTCTACGATTGACCATAGTGAATCTAACATAAATGAGATATCGGATGATGATTCTTTAAACATCTCTTTAAAAATTGAGGATGTGTCTGAATCAGTTATCGAAGAGCCAGTCATAGACAACAAAGTAATCCAAAGCAAGAAACCTCTTATTATGGCTATGGCTATGGCGATTGGTTTAGTTGTATTGGTTGCTATTGGATTAATGCTTATATTTTCAGGAGTCTTATTTACTTCTGCGGTTGATAGTATAGACAACAGCACTGATGGCAACGTAGAGAGAGACAGTAAACCAGCCACTACTCAGCAAGATACTTTGGGCAACAATAGTCAGGACCTGCCAGCTGCTAATGAATTAGAGTCAACTTCTAAAGATCCTACACCAGAAGATGATGCCACTGTTATGGCTACTGAAGAAGCTGCTATAACTTATGAAGATTTTAGACAAGAGTCACAGACCACCTTATACCGCGAAACCAATGATTAAAGGATTTACGTTTTATACCATTTTTAACAGTTAGATAACCGTCTATCAATTTATTCGAGACGTTCGTACTAGAAATCGTTGTAATACAATATAAAATTCGTATCATTATGTAATAGGCACGGTTATGTGCTATTAGTGATATGAATTAGACGGTACGTAACTATGAATGAGTCAGAAAACGTGAATAATGATATCGAGCCAAAAAGCATCAGACCCCGTAGTCTTGTTTTTGCTATTATCAGTGTCATCTGTATTGTTCTAATATCTGCTTTCTATATGTCTAACCGTATCTCTTCCACGCTATCTCAAGCGTCGACGACTAATAACGGTTTAACAGTCAGCAATATTACTAAAGAGGCTAATGCTAATCAGACTGTACAACAGCATTCGAATAGCCAAAACCAACCTAGAAAATCTATAGTTATTGACGGTCATGAAGATGACACTGTCATTAGCTATCATGACTTCAAGCAAGAAGCGCAAAATGTGCTATTTCGTGAGGAAGAAAAGATCATACAAGCCAAGTACAGTACACATGGTATTACGCCTGCTGTCAGCGCTGCAGACTTTAGAATAGAATCACATAAAACATTATATCGTGAATCCAGTTATTAGGGCTGCTATTAGCACTATAAGATTATGATAACTATAAGTCAGTAAGTGAATAATATTAAGCCCCATTTCTCTTCTCTCATGTTTAGAGAGGAGAAATGGGGCTTTTTTTGTGGGCTCAGTGCTCAATGCTTTAGCTAGCTTGTGAATCGTCTTAAGCCAGTTGCTTTTTGAGCGTTCTTAAGCGGCTTTTAAATTCTGAGCGGTCAACATAACAGCCTTTGAGACGACGTTCACCGACATTTTCATCAAATGCGTTACGCCCATGCAGGACTCGGCGGTTATCAAAAACGACCATTTGACCCGCTGCTAATTTTAATTCAATCTTATAGCGACTGTCTTTTAGTCGGGCCATTAGCTCTCGATAAGCAAGGTAGTAGTCGTACATAACGTCACTTGGTAAATCGAAAACATCTGCAAGATGGGCGTTGTATTTGATTTCTACAATATTGCCAAAGTTGTCTAGATTGATGACAGGGTGGTGCTCACGGATATCATGGGCAGTGTCATGAAAACGAAAGGGGATGGTATATTCGGCCAGCAAGCGAAAATACTCCGGCTGCTCTTCTCGTAAACCTTCTAACACCTTTAACCCATCTACGAAAGTAGATTCGCCGCCTATGCTTTCATTACTCAAAAAATGCAAAAATTGATAGCCTGGAGGCAGTTCCTGATTTGGCAAGTCGGTATGCAAAGGTAATGAGAGCGAGGTATAAGCCAAATTGATTGGCGAATTTTCTGATATCACATCAAAGGTCATACCGAAATTAGTCTGCCGTAAATAGTCGACTCGCATGGCGGTCTGTACGCCAGCATCAGAGTCATCTGGCATATTATCAATGATAGTAAGCCCATATTTATCCAGCGCACTCATCCACTCATATAAAGCACTGTCACTGGTCATGATGCTCTGTTGGTCATACATCGGAATGTGGTCAATAAACGTGCCATCCCAACTTTCATAAGGACTGCTATGATCCTTGGCCAATGCACTAGAATACCCAAACTCACGTAACCAGCTTTGTTCAAAGTGGCTGATATGCGCTTGTTCTGACCATTCAATCGTTAGCGTTGTATCATCAAAAGAGACAGAGAGTGGATGGATATCTTTTGAGACACTCAGCAAATCAAAGCTACGCTCGCCAGTGTGCGGATGAAAAGCTGATGGGCAGTTATCACGCAGCCAGATATAGTGATACGTACTGTCGATACCATCATTCCAGCGTATTTGAATGGCGTGATCAATGAGCGCAACGGATTCTATTTGATAGTCAGTTGCTACGTCGATGTCTAGAGATGGTGTTGATTGAGGCGTTTCCATTGGAGCAGACCCTACATATACATGAAGTAAAAATATATTTTACGGTATCTTGTTCGGATCGGTTATTCAAACAATGAATTACGAATCACCTAATAGGCAATATCAATCAACGCAGTACTAAACTGCGATTGATATCTGGCGAGATATTTTTTGAAGGGTTTTGAATAATATTAAGGCTTCGCGAACGAAGCCTTAATATTTGCGACAATTGGTATAAGCTTTTTATTTATCCGAAAGCTAATTATCGAAAAGCTACCTTAACCAGTATTTCGTAACCCTGCAGCTAGCGCATTGATACTACGGATTAATGGATCTTCTACATTAAGGTCGCCATGTGCCGAATCGTTCGGGGCGTCCTGTTGTCTGGCACGCTTTAACAGCTCAATCTGGATATAGTTAATAGGATCTAGATAAGCGTCTCGCCATTGCAGGGATGAGGCAAGGTTTTGCTGATTGGATAATAAAGAGTCTTGTTCAAGCAGAGAGTTTAATCCTGAATTGGTCAGCGTGTATTCATCGGTGACCGCTGTCATGATTTTTTCGCGTAACGGCTTATCATCACACAGTTGGCTATAAGCCTCAGCGATATTCATATTGGCTTTGGTAAAGGCCATCTCGATATTACTGATAAATACGCTAAAGAAAGGCCAATGCTGATTCATCTCTTTCATCAATGCTTCGTCTTTTTTGACGCTATCTAATGCACTGCCTACGCCATACCAAGCAGGTAGGGTAAAGCGTGCCAATGACCAGCCAAATACCCAAGGAATCGCTCGCAAGGTGGTTTTACTTGGTAGGCCTTTTTTGCGATGGGCAGGACGTGAGCCAATGTTTAACAGAGATATTTCTTGTACTGGGGTGACCTCGGAGTAGAATTTATAAAACCCTTCGGTATGATCGGTCAGCTCTCGATAACGTTGTTCACCTGCATCTGCTAAGCGTGCAAACAGCGCTTCATACTCTGGCAACTCAGTCGGTTGTACCACAAACCTTGTCGAGCAGGCTTTGAGTGTGCCTGTGATTGCCATAGTTAGCTCAAACACAGCGGTGTCCGTATTGGCATACTTAGCATAGAGTACTTCGCCTTGCTCAGTTACCTTAATCTGCCCATGTAGCGTGCCTGCTGGCTGTGCCGCAATGGCTTTGTGCGTTGATCCACCACCACGGCTCACAGAACCGCCACGACCATGGAACAAGCGTGTTTTTATGCCATATTGCTCAGCAATGTTATTGATGGTTTGCTGTGCACTATAAAGCTGCCAAGCAGAGGTGATAATACCGCCGTCTTTTGATGAGTCTGAATAACCTAGCATAATCTCTTGCGTGTTGTCCGTGTTCTGTAGCAGTCCACGATACAGCGGATTGTCTAGCACGGCAGGCAAGATTTTATCGATATTTTTGAGATCTTCGATGGTCTCAAACAACGGTGCGACAGGTAGGTCAGCAGACAACTGACCTTCGTCATCAATTCTGCATAAGCCTGCAAACCGCATGAGCAGCAATACTTCTAGTAGCTGACTGGCATTATTGGTCATTGAAATGACGTAACTGCCAAAGGTGTCTTGGCCAACCAGTTTGCGTAGGGTGGCAACTGAATTCATCAGTGCCAACTGCTCGCGTGTTTTGTCTGCTAGGTTGTCAGTATAGATGAGTGGTGTGCCCGGTTTTTCTAGCAAGCGTGTTAGCCACTCTCGACGCTCTACTTCATTGAGCGTTTGATAATCTGGCAGGTTAGAGGCACTGGCAAAAATATCAGCAATGACTTCGCCATGATAAGACGATTCCTGACGGATATCGAGCGCAGCTAGATGGAAACCACAGGTTTTGACCAGACGAATCACATCGAGTAATAACCCATCTGCATGTGCTGTGTCATGAGTATTCACGCTATGACGGATAATGCGTAGGTCTTCTAGTAATTCTTCTGGGTTGGTATACGCATCTTTTTCGGCCTCGATATCCGTGCCTTTGCTTTGAATGCGGCGATTGGTGGCTTTGACTTTAGTCAGAATGATAGAGAGCAGTCGACGATAAGGCTCATTACTGTAATCATCGAGATTGTAGTCAAATACCCGCTGATCGAGCTCATCGTAGCTTTTTATTTTGTTATATACGTCAGAAGATACCGTCACGATAGTGTCGCTATGAATAAGCTGTCGGCGCAGTTTTTTGATCAATACTTGGTAGTGACGCAGCACGGTATCAGCATGCATCAACACGGCACGCTCTGTGGTTTCAAAAGTCACAAAAGGATTGCCATCTCTATCGCCACCGATCCAAGAACCAAAGCTCATAAAGGCAGGCAAGGGATAGTCTGTAAGCTCCGGATAGATATCGACAATGGCTTTTTTGATATTACGATATACTTTGGGAATCGCATTGAACAAACTGGCGTTAAAGTAATGCAGGCCGTTGTTAATCTCGTCATATACCAATGGTTTGCGCGTGCGCACTTCATCTGACGACCATAATAAGTCAATCGTTTGCGCAGTTTGCTCTTTGGCTTGCTCGTAGGCGAAGCTGTTTTCAGACACGTTGTTTAAAGCGTCGCTGTGGGCGAATAGACTTTGTAAGATATTCATCGTTGTACGGCGACGCGCTTCGGTAGGATGCGCCGTAAATACAGGTGTAAACTTTAGCTGATCAATCAGCTCTTGCATTTGAGCGGGCTCGATATTTCGTTCACGACATTCAAGCAAGGTACGGCGAAACGATCCTTCCCAGCTTTGCTCCGATTGCATACGCTGCGCATGACGTTGCTCACGCAAGTAGTTCTCTTCACTTAGATTGGCTAGGAAAAAATAGATAGAAAAGCCGCGTATGACGTTTTTTAGGGTTTGATTGTCCAAGGAAGCAATAAAATCGATAAGCTGCTGTTTATGTGCCTCATTCGGCTCACGGCGCTGTTGAATAAAGCCTTTGCGCAGTGTCTCAATCGTATCTAGCGTATGCTCACCAGATTGGCGAGAAATAGCATCACCTAATAATGAACCCAACAAGCTAGTGCGTTTACGTAGTACGTTGTTATCTAGTGTCATCTTCAACCTTCCTATCAAATGAGTGGATACAATACTATGGTTATCTTATACGTAATATCCTTATGGTTTTTTGCAATTTAACATAAATAGGTGAGGCCTGCTTGATGTTGATAGCAACTTTTTTACTAGTAGATACTGGCAGACCTCTAATGCACTATTATTAGAGCGATTTTTTGTGACCATGCTCATTGCTATATTCTATCCAAAAGTCCGCATTATCCACTCCAGCCTTTCTAGGGTCAAAGACAGGGTTTATACCTAATTTCATCTGCTCGTCGTAGTCTTTTAGAACTTTTAGAGCAACTTTACTTAGCAGTAAAATGGCAATGAAATTCAGGTAGCACATACTGCCAAACCCTATGTCACCTAACGCCCACATCATACCGATTGACTGAACACTACCAGTGAAACAAACGATTAAAAATACCAGTTTGAGTACATGCTTGAGAATGGGGTAGCGCAGTTTATTGTCCAAATAGACCAACGTAGTTTCGGCGATATAGTAATAAGCAACCAAGCAGGTGAAGGCGAATAAAAAAATAGCAATCGCAACAAAACCACTTCCATACTGGTTAAAGACAGTAGAGACAGCCGCTTGGGTAAATGCCGTACCAGCTTCAATACCAGGCATATTATCAACTAGGGTTACACCTTCAGGGGTCACCACGTTATACATGCCAGTTGATAGAATCATCAACGCTGTTGCAGTACAGACAAGCACCGTATCGATGTAGATAGAGAAGCTTTGCACTAAGCCTTGTTTGGCAGGATGTGATACTTCGGCTGCCGCTGAGCTAAAGGTCGCCTCACCAGCACCCGCAACGTTTGAGAAAACAGCACGGCGTACGCCCCAAGAGATAGCGGTCCCAACCATACCACCAAACACTGCATCCATGCCAAAAGCGCTCTTAAAGATAAGTGCAAACATTGCAGGGATATTTTGAGCGTTAAATGCCAATACAATCACCATCATGAGGATATAACCAATTGCCATGACAGGTACGACTTTTCCTGCAAAATTAGCAATACGCTTCACACCACCAAATATAATGATACCTAAGAGTACGACAAGGATAACTCCTGTTACAACGGGCGGTATATTAAATGCTGTATTAAAAGAGTCCGCAATGGTATTGGCCTGAACACCAGGCACTAACACGCCGTAAGATAGACAGGTCACGATAGCGACGATGATAGCAAAAGGTTTTAGCTTTAATCCTCTTTCAATATAGAACGGGGAGCCGCCACGATATTGATCACCGACCTTATGTTTGTATACCTGCGCTAAGGTAGACTCAATAAAAGCGCTAGCACCACCTAACACACCCATGAAAATCATCCAAAATACTGCCCCAGGGCCACCTGCTGCAATGGCTGTTGCAACCCCAGCAATATTACCCACACCAATACGTCCTGATAGCGCCATACAGAAAGCTTGGAAGGAGCTAATCCCTGCTGATGAGCTTTGTTTATCGAACAATAGCCTAATCATTTCTTTGAAATAACGGATTTGTACGGCACGAGTCATAATCGTAAAATATATGCCGACGCCTAACGCAAGATAGACTAGGGCGTCACTCCAAATATACCCGACGATAGTATTGATGATATTTTCCATAACTTTACTTCCTTGTAGTGTTTTCGGTTATGCTGACTTGGGCGTGGATAGCGAACAATGTCAGTTTTTAGTTCACCAACCAGATAGTTTTGGTTTGGGTATACTGGGACAACGCCTCTAAGCCATTGTCACGACCGCCGAAGCCAGATTGTTTATAACCACCAAAAGGTGTCGTAATATCGCCTTCAGAAAAGCCATTAATCGAGACGGTACCAGCTTTAATAGCGGATGCCACGCGGAATGAGCGATGGACGTTTTGTGTATAAAAGGAAGCGGCAAGCCCATAATCACTCTGATTGGCGAGCTGAATAGCTTCCTCTTCGGTTTCAAAACTTGTGACAGCTAAAAGTGGACCAAAAACTTCTTCTTTAAACAGCGTCATATCCGGGCTGACATTATCAAAGACGGTAGGCTCGATATACCAGCCACTACCGAGTTCATCGTGGATACGTCCACCTGAGATCAAACGAGCACCCTCCGTTTTTGCAGTATTGAGATGTGATATTACTTTCTCAAAATGCGCTTTTTCGATCATTGGGCCAATAGCGACCTCGGGGTCGTACGGATGACCCACCTTCCAAGACTGAAGACCTTCTTTTAATAGCGTTAACAAGGCTTCTTTTTGGCTAGAGTGGACAAGTAGACGTGAACCACAGCTACAGTTTTCGCTCATATTCCAAAAAGCAGCGGATAAAATATGCTCGATGGTTTGTTCGTTGATAATGGCATCTGCAAAGACGATTTGAGGGCTTTTGCCACCACACTCTAAGACGACTTCCTTAAGGTTGCTTTGTGCAGAGTACTGTAGAAACAGTCGACCGACTTCGGTTGATCCTGTAAAAGAAACCATATCAACATCCATATGCTGACCGAGTGCCGCACCTACTTCTTCACCAAGCCCACAGACTAACTGCAACGCCGCTTTTGGCACGCCAGCCTCGTACGCCAATTGTGTTAATCGATATGCTGAGAGCGAGGTTAATTCAGCAGGTTTAACAATGACTGAGTTGCCAGTTATTAATGCGGGTGCAACTTTCCATGCATACATTTGTGCTGGAAAGTTCCATGGTAGTACTGCACCCACTACACCGATAGGCTCTTGTACCACAAGGCCTAGCGCATCAGCTCCAGTAGGAGCAACCTTGCCAAAAACTTTATCAGCCGTTTCGGCGTACCATTCAAAGGTTTCAATCGTAGCGGGTAGGTCAGTGTTGAGACATTCCGTAATAGGCTTGCCTGCATCGACGCAATCTAAGGCAGCTAACTCATCCATATGCTCATGCATTAACTGACACCAACGCTGCATGATAGCTTTGCGCTCTGCAGGAGACATCCGTCGCCACTCACCCTGTTCAAAAGCGTCTCGGGCTGCCGCGACCGCCGTATTAACATCTTGCTGACTCCCATTAGCAATACTACCTATGCAGGTATTATCAATAGGGCTGTAGTTAGGGAGTGTTGTCTCGGATACTGGTGCTGTGGTATCTATTAAATGGCCTGCCCAAAGCTGTTGGTTGCTGGCGAGTTCGAAGACTTGTGCTGTGGTCATACTCATTAGATTGTCCTTTTCTATACAATGGTAGGAACGATAAGAATGGTTCGATGTATCAAGACAGAAGTGCTAAAAATGACTGAGTCTCTTCTTTTGACATATCAGTCAAAGGTAGTCGTACTGATCCAACATTAATGCTCCCGTTAATGCAGCCTGCTTTGGCCTTTTGGTTATAGTTTCCAGACTCCATAGAGTGGATAGCAGGATACATGGCTGTCATTAGTTCTTTAGCACGGTTCCAATCGCCTTTTTTTGTGGCTTCAAACAATGCAACTTGTTCTGCTGGAAATACGTTAGCCGCACCAGCGATCCAGCTCTTAGCACCCCAAAAGAAGAAATCTACTGGTTGGTCATCACAACCACAAACCACTTCAAAGTTTTCAAAATCAGCCTGTAGCATACGTAATGCATGGCTAAAATCGCCGCTGCTTTCTTTGACACCTACAATATTGGGATGTTTGGATAAATGCGCGACGGTTTCAAATTCAATGCTCACACCGACGCGTGCTGGAAAATTGTACATAATGATAGGTAGGTCAGTGGCATCAGCGACAGTTTCAAAATGCGCAATAATACCGTCTTGGTCTGGTAGGCTATACGGATTGGCTGATAACATTAAGCCGTTGTAACCCAAGTTTTTGGCTTGATGAGCAAGTTCGATAGAATGGTTGGTCGATAAACTATTGATACCTGCAATCAGAGTGACTTTGCCTTTGGCAGCGTCAGCGATAGTGGTCAAAACCAGCTCACGCTCTGCAGGCGAGAACGTGTAGTATTCCCCCGTTGTACCGCAAGCTACGATTCCGGTAACGCCTTTCTCTATGAATACATTGACCAGTTCGGTTAACTTTTGAGTATCAATATCTCCATTAACATCGAAAGGAGTAACGATAGGGACTAAAACGCCATGAATGTTCATATAAATATCCTTATTTGGAAGTAAAAGCCGTTAGTAAGCCATGAGCTATTAGCGACGTTGTTGGTTCTATGAATTGTCATAGAGATAAGATGTTCGATTATTATTTAAAAGACTTACGTTTGAAGCGATTTAGACGATAGGCAGTAGGATCTACCATGGCAGTATCGCCAAAATACATAGCCGCGATCATCTGTGCGCTTACCACAGCTTGGGTCAGACCTAGATGCTGATGACCAAAGTTTAAAAAGACTGAATTACGTCTATCTATGATGGGTAGTGAGTCTGCTGTAGAAGGTCTAAACCCCATCCATTGCGTATTGCTATCACTATCTAGTGGGGTCTTTAGCATTGCTTGAGCTTGTTTCAACAGCATATTCGCACGGTTCATGTTTGCTGGCGCCTCAAGTCCTGCATACTCAACAGTGCCAGCCAAGCGCAGCCCTTTTTCCATTGGTGTCATAATAAAGCGACGGTCCATGCTAGAAATAGGGATGGTGAGACGCTGACTTTCGTTAGGAAGCATCAGGTGATAGCCTCGCTCTGTATCCATTGGTACTGAGACGCCTGTTAGCTGTTTGGCTAAGGCTTTGGAATGAGCTCCTGCGGCGAGCATAATTTTGCTGGCATGAAGCTGCTTTTGTGTCGTCGTCAAACGAATACCATCAGTTATTACTTCCGCGCTCAGAACACGGCAGTTTTCATAAATTTGACCACCAAGCGATCTAAAAATAGTGCTTAATTTATGGGTAATGGCTTCTATATTGGTGATATGCCCTGTCTCTGGAAAAAACAAAGCACCCAGTTGATTGTCTTTTAACGCAGGCTCAAGATCTGTCAGTGCTGACTGTGAGAGTAGGTTGTTAGAAACCCCTAAACTATTTAAGCGTTGACCATGTTCAGTCAGCACTTTTAGGCTGTTGGGCGTCTCTGCAGTTAATACAGAGCCTTGTATTTGCACCCAAGAATGTAACTGCCACTCTTTGGCAAAATCTTGCCAAGCTTGAAGGCTCTGTGCATTTAATGCCAAAAGCGCTTGGTGACTACGTGCAAATGGTTCGGTACGCATATTAAGTAATAACTTGAATGCCCATGGTGCTAAGCGTGGAAGGTAGCGCCAATCTATCCGCAGAGGCCCTTCAGGGTTGAGTAGCATGGCAGGAACATGTCGTAGGATACTGGCATCAGCAATAGGGAAAACCTGTTCAGTGGCAATGTGACCTGCGTTACCATAAGTTGCACCGCGAGCGATTTTATTAGCTTCCAAAATTGCAACTTTTACCCCACGAGACTGTAGGGTAACCGCAGCACATAGTCCGATAATGCCACCACCGATGATATGTATATCAAACACTTGTGTGTCCATGAGAGTCTCGCTTTTTTGACCTTACTGAGCAGTGATTGGTTACTTCCTAGAAGCTATATAAACTGGTATCTATAAAGAAATACCCCATTTGAACGGATCGCTGTCTTGAACGATGAGCGAGGTCTCTGCACATACGTAGGCGTACCCTCGGATCGTGGGGATAATAGTATTGATAGGGTGGTTATGAAGAGAGCTATGATGACTAAGCACATCAATAGGCTGATAGCTGGCACTAAAGACACTGCCAATGATGCTTTGCTGATACCAAGTCTCACCAGGTGCGAGTACATTGTCTGCGGCTAAGCAAGCCAATTTGGCACTGGTTCCAGTACCACAAGGAGAGCGATCGTAGGCAGATCCAGGGCATAATACGAAGTTTTTGCTGTTAGTGCCGGCGAGATCGCTCTTGCCAAACAGTTCTATATGATTAATTTCGCCATTGTCAGCACCCGTGATTCCAGACTTATGAAGAGCTTTTTTGATCTGTATGCTAAATTGAGTAAGCGCCTCAACATTATTGGCTTCAATAGCTTGCTTATGATCGTTGACTAAGAAAAACCAATTACCACCCCAAGCGATATCTCCATAGATAGGACCGATATCGGGTACTTGAACTTCTACTTGTTTTTGGTAGCGATAAGAGGGGATATTCTGGACGCTACAACTACCATCATCATGCAAGGTTGCTTTAACTAGGCCTACGCTTGTTTCTAGATAGTGATCACCAGCGGTTATCTTTTGTTGATAAGCTAGAGATGTAATAACGCCGATAGTGCCATGGCCACACATACCTAAATAGCCATGATTATTAAAGAAGATCACGCCAGCCGTGGCACGAGGATCAGAAGGCGGGCACAAAATCGCTCCGACAAGCACATCATTACCACGAGGTTCTAGGATAATACTTTGACGTAAATGATCGAAATTCTGTTTGAAGTCTTGAAGTTTTTCTTGAATAGATTGCCCACTAAGCTCAGGAAATCCTGCATACACCATACGAGTAGGTTCACCGCCAGTATGCGAATCAATAATCTTAAGAGTGAAAAGCGTATCAAACATGACTGCCTACCTGATTCATCCGTGAGTTAATATACTGTTAGCGTTATTCATAAATGAACAAGGCGTAAATATAGAATGACGTTTTTCAGAAAAGCAGTCTTGATGTTTTTATATGAATAAATGCGCATTTCTGCACAGGCTATAAAGATATTTAGGAGTATAAATATTGTGTAGCACCCTAAAATACCTGAAAAGCTCAACGACAAGCTTGAGATGCTATATGAGAATATACCGATGCGGCCGTTAGTATTAGAAACACCTACAAAACAACTGTCAAAGCACCTACAGACTTATCAACCAGCCAATTTTGCTGAGTTTGTTGGCAATATATCGTTATTGATGCCTTTGTTTGAGACTATGAAAAATGTGGTGTTTTTTGTTAAAGATGATCAAGCATGCTATCGAATAGTCAGTAAAACGCTCATTAGACGTAGCGGGCTTAAGAACAAAAAAGCACTGATAGGACTGACTACAGAGCAAGTATTTTTGAAGTCTCAAGGCAAGGATTATCTCAATCAGGATTTAAGAGTATTAAAGGAAGGCAGGGAGATTATTGATAAACTAGAACTTCATAGCTATGCATCAGGACAGCTGGGATGGTGTATCACGCAAAAAATCCCCGTCTATGATGTAAAAAATCATATTGTAGCAATGGTAGGTATATCAGTAGATATTGATGAAGATAACGAGCGGATATTACGCAAACACGCTCGATTGGCAAGCGTAGATCAATACGTACGAGACAATCTTGATCAAAAAATTAATATTGGTCAATTGGCGAAATTGGCAAATCTTAGTCAATCGCAATTGGAGCGTACCTTCAAAGCAGTGCTCAATATGTCACCCATTCAGTTTGTACAAAAAATGCGCTTAGAGCATGCCATTCGACTATTAGCGAATCATAAGCTAACAGTAACTCAAGTCTCCTTAAACTGTGGATACGGTGATCATAGCGCCTTTAGTCGACAGTTTAAGCAGTTTACTGGCATGTCTCCTGTGAACTTCCGTAAAATACATTTCAAAGAGCCATAAATAAGTGCAAAAAAATATGGTTTTTGACTCTAAAATAACTCTCTAACGACTCCGAAGCTCATCTATATAATCTGCCCAATCTTGCATCATCTGTACCCTAGTATCGATTTCATCAAGTCTGTTGTAAGCCCCGCCATGTGTGTCTTTGATACGATGACCCAGTTGTAATTCTGTGACGATGTCAGAATAGCGTAGCTCAGACTGTTCCATAAGCAAGGTTTTAGCCGATGCTCGAAATCCATGCGCACATTGCACGTCTTTGTATCCAAGCCGGTGGAATATCTGTACCAACGTCGCTTTACTAATATAAGCATTGCTTGAACCGCGCATCGACGCAAATACATATTCCTTATGCCCAGTAATTGACTGAATATTTCGTAATCGAGAAATCACTTGCGTGGCCAAGGGAACAACTAAGTGCGAGACCATATCATCACGACTTTCGCCTTTGGTCGGGGAGAATGCCCATGTATTATTGTCCCAATCGATGTCATCCCAACGCATCGAGCGCAGATCGATACTACGCACAAATACATAAGGCAATAAGTTCATAGCTTCTAGTGTGATTTTGCTTGCGCCTCTAAAATTGGACATATCCTTTAAGAGAGTCGCAAATTGATCTGGTTTGGTGATGGCTGGCAAGTGATGGCCTGAATTGGCAGGGGCAAGCTCACCACGGGTATCAATCGCCACATTTCTATCGCACAACCCTCGAGCAACAGCGAATGAAAATACCTTTTCAGTATACAGACGAGTGCTTGCACCAACGAAAGTCGCTTGGTTTTCATTGTTTTGAATCGACTCACACACACTTAGTATCATCTCGCTGGTGATATCCTCCATTCTTAAATCACCAATTTCTTGGCACATATATCCTAGGCATAAATCCCAGAACTTAAGGGTTGACTCACTGTATGACGGTTTTTTAGATTTACTTTGATTGCGACCTGCTGTTTTGTGTTCTCGCCATGCTTGAGCAATGTCATAAAATGGTGCGTTTTTTAGGTGAGTATATTTATTGGTTTGCTCTTTTTGCTGAATAGCTTTAGGGTCAGAGCCTTTTGCGACCATATCAAGAATGGTGTCTGCTTTATACTTAACCTCATGGAGACTGACATCCTCAATCTTACCCAACATCATCCTAGGACGTTTGCCCTCGATATGCGGATGGGAATAACGTAAGTAGTATTCCTTTTTGCCATTTGGATAAATACGAAGACTTAAGCCCGCCACACCTGAGACACTGACAAAATAATCTGTGTCTCGGCATTCGAGCTTATTGATATCGTTTGCAGTGTCGATAGCCATAATGTATATCCGTCATATGATAATTAAGGTTAATGATAGGTTTATGATTAATGACTTATAAAAAGTCTCTTCTGTAAAAAATATAGAAGTATTGGACACTGTCATGGACACTGATATTCGCTAGTATTTTTAGTAAAACCTTATAGAGTAATGGTTTTAACACTTAATTATCCCCAAGTGAACCTTGGGGATAATTATAGCATAGTGACCAAATATTGAGTAGGTTATGCGCTGAAAGGGTTACACGGCATTTTTACTAGTTATTTCGATACATAATTAAATGCAATTATGGTGTTCATGATTGATTTGGTAAGGAGTTGAACATATTTTCCACAAAACACGTGCTCCTGTACTCGCACAGAATATAAAAATCAGGGTCATAGTACTGCTCTATGCAAATTTGGAATGCATCAACTTTAAGGGATTTATAGAAAATATATAACGAAATGCTAAATATATTAAAAAATATTAATAGATAGCTCATTTCTCTTAAAAATGGCTTGGTAACAACAAATAGAGGGCTACTGTTTGTGGGTAGATAAGATTTATCGCTACGCAAAAGAAAATAGAGTCAGTTCTAATGATTTAACAGTCTGTCTATGATTTAAATTTGAAAGGTTATACGTGATGACTTAGGCATAGCGTTTAAAGACTAGATAAGATTAGAAATATTCGAAGGAGTTACAACGTCTGGCTGATTTTTTGCAATTAGATATAGGTTGGTGATATTGAGCGATGTCTAGCCACACAAATGATGGTTATCAGAAATAGGCGATTAGCATATCTATATTAAGGATTTAACCAGCGGGCATAGATAATAGATAAGCTATCGCAGACGAATAGCTATTATCATATCGCATAAGAAGCTAACGATGCGTTTGGATGTAGCCATTAGTATTATCGCAAATCATAAAATATTAATAACCAGTTATAGAGTGAGTTCAAGTTCTACCATTTAGTAAAAGTTAAAATTGACTGATGAAATGCGCATCCATGAAAATTATGAAGAATCAATTTTAGCAGGTATGAACTATGATCCGAAAGATTCCGTTGAATTAGACAGGACAGAGTTAGTCGGTGATAGCTAAACAGTTTGGTAGGATGTTTATATCCAGTAGCATCAGAAATACATGATTGTCATGTTTCTATAGTTAGTAAGGCTTAAACCTACGATCTAATAGACTTCATTTAACATAATATACATTATGCGAAAACAAACTAGCGGTTTTAGTAGCTAAGCGTAAAACCATTTATACCATGTCATCCTGATACCTTAACTCGGATTTGATATTAGTTATAGACTTTTACTAACGACAATTTTCAAGTAAATGCTGACGTAACGTTTTGTCATCCTGAGCTAAAACCACATCTGCAACTTGGCAATTTTTATCATTATCGTCACATGACAGCTCATAATAAATATCGCTACCTTGTGCCAAGCTAACCTGAACCAATCCTTGATCAGTTATTGAAAAATTTTTGTCTTGCATATAGTCAGGATCTTGCGAGTTCCAAAGTACATCGTAATCTATATTGCAGGACGTCTGAGTTTTCTCAAAATATTCTTGCTCAAGTTGCATGGCTGCTTGCAAGTCAGCATCAGCGTATTGCTGCAGCACTACAGGATTACTCATACCTTGATCATCAATATCTTGTTGGTACATTTTCGTGATGGTCGCAATCTTCATATTAGCCATGGCATTTTGTTTCTGATCTACTTTTGATACATCCGCTATAGCGTGACCGACAGGCATCAGTCCTATGGTCAATAGTAATGTCAGCGATTTATATGTTGGCATTTTATTCTCTGCGAGCTTTTGTCCTATAAGTGTTACCAACTATTACATCATACCTATATTCGGACTCTGCTGTATTATCGTATCATTCAGGTTTACTTACTAAAATATCGATTACATAGCGCTTTTATGGTATTTTTTACCAGTTCCCATGACAATTTATAGTGATGTTTCTTTCGCTAATAACTGTGCTAAGGATGATTTTATGATGACATTACCTGCTTTTTTTAAGGAAAAATCTGCGACATTAGCCTCTAGCAGCCTTCTGCTATTCACGCTAGCTGCGACGGGTTGTCAGTCTGCTTCTGAGTCCAGTGAAGCCATTGTATCTCAGCCAACCAGTAGCTCATCAACACCTAGTAATGCTGATATCAGCCAGCAAACCCTTAGACAGCAAGCGTTACGTATACAGCGCGCACTGGCAAATAAGGACTTTTCTCGAATCACTAATGATATCCATCCAACACGTGGCGTTCGTTTTTCGATGTACGCTTATGTACGGCCTGAGTCAGATAAAGTCTTTAGCCGCGGGCAATTTGCACAGTATTTACAGCAGTCCAACATTCAGTTTACTTGGGGCGAAAAAGACGGTACTGGCGATCTGTTGGTCACAC
This sequence comes from Psychrobacter sp. Ps2, assembly GCF_022129405.1. NCBI lineage: Bacteria > Pseudomonadati > Pseudomonadota > Gammaproteobacteria > Moraxellales > Moraxellaceae > Psychrobacter > Psychrobacter sp. Ps2. The sequence goes on from NZ_JADQAM010000060.1 coordinate 60,209, forward strand.
CGTTGCCTACTTATTTGGATACTTGGGTGGATGGCAAAAAGTTCAATAATGCTAGCATCAATGTTAATGAATTCAAAAATAATGGCAATTCTATCAATAACTCAAAAGAAATATACCAAGCGTCAGACGTTGTAGAGTTCTATTATAAAGGCACAGATGAGTATGATGGTATGGACTGGCGGGTACTGCGCTTGGTATTTGATGAGTATCAAGGCAAGCGTTACCTGGTGGCCATTATTAATGATCAATGGACGGTTTAAGGCGTAGAAAAACGATTGCCCGACAACTTTTATAAGACTTGTTTAAATTGGCAACCTGCTCTATCTGGTTATAAATGCTATATATATTCAAATAAATATATATAGTATCTTGTGCTACATGGTTTTTGATATAGTTTTTAATGACAAGCTTGTTTATTGCCCTTCTAATGACAACATATTCATAATCAATTTGATCAAATTCTTTTTGATTGGGGACAGACTCAGCGACCAATAAGGTCAATGCCGCAAGCCCGGTATTATTGATGACCATGTAGCCTTTATCATTCAGCAGTCGATGATTACAGTGTAAAAAATCCACGAACAAAAAAGCGCCGCTGCGTTGCCCAACGCCTAAATTGCACACCTTAAGGAGATTTGATGCGATAACTGACTGATATAACCGCGTCTAAGTAATAAAAAGTCACCGGACGGTCTGAATTTGCAATATGCTTATGCTGTCTTAAATACAGCTTACTGTCACAATCCCTATAAATATCACTTATAACGGCGTCTGACGAAAGAATTTCACCATAATCTCATAAATATCCGGATAAGCATCAACTAGCTTTTGCGGTGTTTCAAAAAACACTTCACTGAGAACGGCAAAAAACTCCGCAGGATTGGTCGCTCCATACCGATCAAGCCCTGATTTGCGATGTGTTTGAAAATCTTCAAAATCGCGGCTCATAATCTGTGTCCAGTTTGCAGGATCCATATTAGGTTGCATGGGCGGAAAGCCATTGGCACGGCCATTCATCATATCGATCTTATGAACAAACTCATGAATGACAACGTTATGCCCGTCACGTTCGCCTGAGTGCTTGGCATCGTTCCATGAAAGAATAACAGGCCCTCGCAGCCATGCTTCTCCGCTACGGTGTTGACTGCCTTCGTGGACGATACCAAACTCATCTACCGTGGTACTGTTGCTTTTGTACGAGCCAGGATAAATGATGATGGATGACCAACCAGCATACCAATCGAGACTTAGGTTTAATATTGGTAGGCACGCTTGCAGTGCAATAGACTGCCTGACAGCATTGGTAATCTCAAAACCTTGTGCGCCTGTGATGGACTTATCAGCCAAAAATAACGTTGCTAGCTCAAATAAATGTGTCATCTCGTCAACACTTAATCTATCGAGTATCACAATACGCTCAGCCGCCTGCATCCAATCGGCATGGGTAAACTCGCTATTATCTAGTATGCGCTGTTCGCGCCAGTCTTTTATGATGCCAAACATAATTTGCTATCCTTAAACCTTAAGATATTGAAATAACTCAGCCTAGCATGCACTCACTTGCCACAAATATACCAATATCGTTATTAAGAAGACTTTATGGCATCCAACTGTACTTCAACCACACGAAGTGCCATCGTCTTCCAATCTAGCTCCAGTTCATCGGCGAACACCACATGGTGACTAATACTGACGTACCCATGCACGATTGCCCAAATATCCAACGCTATTTGCCGACGTTCCGTCATGCTAGCATCTTCTGATAAATAAGAACCTGCCACCCGAACCAACTTCGAAAACGCACTATCTCTTGCTGCAATGGCCTCGATTGAGGGCTGATATCCTGCATCAGATTCCCCAAAAATCAGCCGATAGTGCGCCTCATATTTCTCGCCTACATTGAGATACCCTAGGCACGCCTCTAGCACTTGCTCTTTGTTTGCCTTACCTTCTGGAATGACATCCATGGCTTCACGGACGAGATTAAATCCTTCTATGTACAGCGCATCTAGTATGCCTTGCTTACCTTGGAAGTGACTGTATATACCGATGGTGGACAGTCCTGCCCGCTTGGATATAGCGCGTACACTTAAGGCATCTCCGCCCCCTTCTAAGAAAAGCTCAGATGCGGCGTTTAGTATTTTGGTTCTAGCATCCATTAGATTCTCACTATATCTTGACAATTATAACAGTGTTATTCTAGTATATAACACTGTTATGCACAAACGATTATGAATTGATTGTGTTGATAGAAACTCAACTTAAGAGTAAGGACGCTATGAGTATTCAACAGCTAGAAACGGATTATCTAATCATTGGTAGTGGCGCGGTGGGCATGGCTTTTGCCGATGTACTGCTTACAGAGACCGATGCTAATATTATTATCGTCGATAAACATCATAAGCCAGGCGGTCATTGGAACGATGCCTATTCGTTTGTCACCTTACATCAGCCGTCGTCTTTTTATGGCGTTAGCTCACGTGAGCTTTGCGGCGGTATGATTGATAAAATTGGTTTAAATAAAGGCTTATCTGAGCTGGCGTCAGGCGCAGAAATCATGGCGTACTTTGATAAAGTCATGAAGCACACGTTTTTACCAAGTGGCCGCGTGAAATACTTCCCGATGTGTGAGTACAAAGGCGACGGCAAGTTTTCATCGTTGCTGTCTGATACTAGCTATGAGGTTAAGGTCAATAAGAAAATCATTGACGGTACTTACTTCAACACCTCAGTACCAGCGACCCATACCCCAAACTTTGAGATTGCTGATGGTGTTAAGTTTGGCCCATTAAATGATTTGCCGAGTCTAACCAAACCTCGTGATGGTTACGTGATTATCGGCGGCGGAAAAACAGGTATTGATGCGGTTTTATGGCTACTAGAGAATCAAATTGACCCAGACAATATCACGTGGATTATGCCAAGAGATGCTTGGCTGATCGATCGTAAAAATACCCAACCCTCTCGTGATTTTTTCACCCATACTATTGGAGCACAGGCTACTCAGGCAGAAGCGATTGCTGAGGCAGAAAACATCGAAGACCTGTTTGATCGTTTAGAAAAAGGCGGCGTATTAATGCGTATTGATCCAAATGTACGCCCGAAAATGTTCCATGGCGCTACCATTAGCAGTGAAGAGCTCAAGCAGTTACGCCGTGTTAAAAACATTGTACGTAAAGGTCGCGTGACCCGCTTAGATACTGACAAGATTTATTTTGGTGAGGACAGCATTTCTACCACCCCCAACACCATGCATATCGACTGCTCTGCACGGGCAGTACCAGTGACAAAGACGTACGATGTATTCAAAGGTGATACCGTGGTGGTGCAAACCGTACGTACCTATCAACCTGTATTTAGTGCCGCATTTATCGCCCACATCGAGGCCAATTACGATGATGAAACCGTCAAAAATGGGTTGTGCCAAGTGGTACCAATCCCAAATCACGATACAGACTTTTTGGTTGGGCTTGTTAAACAAATGCAGAATCAGATGCGTTGGTCAAAAGAGCCTGCGCTACGTGAGTGGATGATCAACAATCGCTTAGATGGATTCACCAAATTGGTACGAGCCAGCGAAGACACGCCACCTGAAGAGCTTGCTATTCTTAAGCGTCTAAAAGAAGCAGGACCAAAAGCCGCTGCAAACATGCCCAAACTCATGGGTGAAATCATGCAGATTACGGCAGGGCGTCAAGCCAAAACTGCTAATGCTTAATTCGATAACTATAAAATAAAAAAGGAAATAACCATGCAAGAATTTCAGACCAATAAAGCAAACCTAACTCAAGCTCGTCTGCAAGAGACGCCTGTACATACCCTAGGTGATGGCGAAGTACGTGTCAAAGTTGATCGCTTTGCTTTTACTGCCAATAATATTACTTATGCAGTCATGGGTGACCAATTACGCTATTGGCAGTTTTTTCCGCCAAATGGTGATGAGCCTGAAAAATGGGGCATTATTCCAGTCTGGGGCTTTGGCGATGTCATCGAATCAAATAGCGACGCACTACCTGTTGGTGAGCGCTTATTCGGTTACTTCCCGCCCGCCAATGAATTAATCATAACACCCAAGCGAGTCACGCAGAGCAGCCTGCTAGATGGTAGTGCCCATCGTGCTGAGCTACCACCCGGTTATAACCTATACCAGCGTGTTAATCATGAACGAGGCTATGATCGCGCCAATGACGATCAGCGCATGCTGTTGTTCGTATTGCATTTGACCTCATTTTGCTTACATGATCTATTGAAGAGTAATGACTGGTTTGGTGCAGAGCAAGTAGTGATTATCAGTGCATCGAGTAAGACCAGTACTGGCTTAGCATATGGCCTAGCTGATGATAGAGACGCACCGCACGTTATCGGCCTCACATCAAACCGTCATATAGATTTTGTTAAGTCAATTGACGCTTATGACAGTGTGCTTAGCTATGACACACTTGAACAGATTGATGCAACTAAGCCGACGGTTATTGTCGATATGTCGGCCAATACTGACGTGCTCAGCCGTCTACACAGACACTTAGGCGACAACATGCGCTATACCAGCAATGTCGGTCTTACGCATTGGGACGAGCCACGTCATGCCGAAGGTATCATTCAAGCACGTAGCCAGCAGTTTTTTGCACCCAGTCATGTACAGCAACGTATGAAAGAATGGGGCCCTGAAGAATTTAATAAACGCTCTATGCGCTACGTCATGAACAGTACAGCAAAAGCCAATGCATGGCTAAAAATTAAAGAGCTTGACGGGGTTAATGGCTTACTAGAGGCTTATAAAGATATCTGCGAAGGTAAGATAGCCGCTGATGAAGGTTTGGTAGTCGTCATGGGTGATAATGAAAAAGACTAGGCTATAAAACTGGCTATAAAATTTATCGACTATTTGTCATTAGCAAAATGAAAATTAAAAAGCAGAGAGCCTAATTAACAAGCTCTCTGCTTTTTTTTGTGCGTTATCTACTGACTACAGACATGCGCCCTACTCACAGTTTTTAAGTTTAAAAGTTTTTAAGCTTAAAAACTGTGGTTTACATAGCCCGCAGCATTGGCATGAATTTTATCAGACTTTAAAGCCTCATCTGACAGTACAGTTGACCAGCCATCAGAATACAGAGGTATGCCTTCAGCTTCCGCAATATCTTCATACAGTGGATTATCACTTGCCTTGCCAAACAAAGCACTGGTACTGAGATACGGCTCAGCGATTAGGACAACGTCAATATTGTTGGATTGTAAGGTATCTATAGTCGCGACGATATTAGCCCGCGTGGTATCAGGTGCAATGCGCTGCAATACATCATTACCACCCACACCCAGTAAAACCAAATCAGGGTTTTGCTCAGTGATCTCATTCACTCGAGTAAGCACATCTGCAGAAGTGTCACCATTTACGCCTGCATTAACGACGTTCCATTTGCTTAGCTCTGCTAGCACCGTAGGATACGCTGTTTTAGGATTTGCGCCGTAACCATAGGTTAATGAGTCGCCAAGTGCGACCACTGTGCTACCAGCGGGCAAGATATCTTGTTGTGGTTCGCTACCACAGCCAGTCACACTGATAGCCACTGACAACCCTATACCTGCCAGCATTAAAAACCTACCACGTAGCTTCATGTCTTCTCTTCTCCTGTTTCTATTGAGTTAAACTTATTAGAATTAGGTTCAAGTTTTTAAAAATCTATTATTTAACTCTTGTTGTATATTGCTCATTAACCGTTGTATAGTCCATACAGGAGATAGACTACCTGTTGGGCGCAGTACAAGTGCTACTCTACTTAGCATAGACAGTGTATTCATCATAAAGTATAACTTTACCAAGGATACGTGAGGTATTTATGAATAAAACAGCATCTCAAAGTCAGTCTAAGCATGGAAACCCAGACAAAGAAAAATCTGCAAATCAGAATCAGAATCAGAGTCAGTCCATTAAAGCAACCAGTACTGATACCACAAGTCCTCATTCAACGACAGCCAAAGATACCTTAACAAAAGACACTTCAGAAAAACCTGAGCAAAAACCACAAAGTTTCGATGAATTGCAGATAAGCAAGGGTAAGTATCGCCCAGTGGCACAAGCTGTTGGCCATTGGCTTGATAATATCAACATGGATGCCCTCAATTATTTAAACGAACAAGCAGAAAATATTTTTTACCGTAAAGGGGTCACCTTTACCGTCTATAGCGATGCCAAAAACATCGAGCGTATGATTCCGTTTGATATCATTCCACGCATTATTGCCGCGAGCGAGTGGAAACAAATAGAAGCAGGCTGTAAACAGCGTATCACCGCTCTCAATGCATTCTTACATGATATCTACCATGACCAAGCCATCATGAAAGCGGATATTGTCCCTGCCAGCTACGTCTATGCCAGTGGCTGCTATGAGCCATGGATGATGGGCATTGAGCTCGACAAACCTATCTATTCGCACATCAGCGGTATTGATTTGATTCGAGACGAGACAGGTAGATTTTGTGTATTAGAGGATAACCTGCGTACCCCATCAGGTGTCTCATATATGCTTGAGAGTCGCAATATATCAGAGACGCTCTTAGCTGATATATTTACTGAAACGCCTATTATGGGCATCAGTGATTATCCCAACCGTCTCAAAGCCTGTCTTGCTAGCTCAACATCCAAATATGATCCACAAGTCGTCATTTTAACGCCAGGTCGCTTTAACAGTGCCTATTATGAGCATGCCTTCTTAGCGCATGAGATGAATGTGCCACTCGTCCATGGTTATGATTTGGTCGTTGAGGACAGCAAAGTCTATATGCAAGGCATTCGCGGCAAGGTACAAGTCGATGTGATCTACCGCCGCATTGATGATCCCTATATTGATCCGTTAGCCTTCAAATCTGACTCCATATTGGGTGTATCAGGGCTAATGAGTGCTTATCGTGCTGGTAACGTGGTGATTGTTAACGCCCCAGGTACGGGCGTGGCCGATGATAAGAGTCTCTATCCTTTTGTACCAGATATGATCAAATTCTACTTAAATGAAGAGCCTATCCTACCTAATATCGAGACATACCAGTGCCGTAAGCCTGACGATCTCAAATATGTACTCGACAATCTAGACAAGCTGGTAGTAAAAGAAACGCAAGGCTCAGGCGGCTACGGGATGCTTATTGGTCCAACGTCGACCAAAAAAGAAGTCGAAGAATATCGTGTACGTCTGCTTGAAAACCCAGCTGGTTTCATTGCTCAACCGACTATCTCACTATCTACCAATCCTACTGCCGTAAGCGACGGTATCGCACCGCGTCATATTGACTTGCGCCCCTTTATCCTCAGTCATGGTGATGGCACAGTAGATATTGTACCCGGTGGTCTGACACGAGTGGCCATGGTTGAGGGCTCTTTGGTCGTCAATTCATCACAAGGCGGCGGTATCAAAGACACTTGGATTATTGATGACAGTGATTTAGACAGCCAGCAAACCGACAAATGCTCGCCTTTATCATCAGTAGGGGTCAATGCTTCAGGGCATGCGAACTACTATGATCGAGTCCAGCCCTTAGAAACGGGTTACGAGAGTTTAGATGACGCTCCCATGATACTGCTACTCTCTACCGCCAGTCACTTAATATGGCTAGGCCGATATAGTGAGCGTCTGTATTACTACGACGATGTTATGAAACAACTCATCAAAGGCGATCTCAAAAAATCACAGATCAGACATTTAATTAGTCACTTAGGGTTTGCCGTTAATGGTGAAGTGTCACTGACCACCATGAAGGCACAAATGATGGCCGATTTGGAACAAAACATCATACCCAATATCGTGCAATCGATTGAGGACAATGTCCAAGAGGCCAAAGGTGTCATTGGTAAAGATACCGCTGAGTTATATAACTTGATCAAGCGTTTATCGAGTGCTGGCACGTATCGAGCAGCGACCTTGCAGCTACACGCGTGTAACGCTGCGATGAAACAAGAAAATCCGACAGTGACTTGCTTCTGGCAATTAGGGCGTCACTTTGAGCAGCTTGAGCGTGCCGTCTTGTTGGGAGAGGATTCAACAGAGATCAGTTTTGAATTCAGACACTGGATTAATGAGTTGCCGGAGAATACGCGATGGCGTGAGCTTATCCGCTTGACCAACCAGATGATCAGGTCAAAGAAATTTAGTGATTTTGCGCTGATTAGCAAGGAGTTCAATCTCATACTGCGTCAAGGTGTATAGAAGGTGTCTAGCCAAAAACCAATAACAACGGCTTATGAGACATATGGAATAAACAGAAAATAGAAAGATGCTATAAGGAAAATGCCATGAAACTTCAAATCAGTCACCAAACCAACTACTATTACGATGAGCTGGCGCAGCGCAGTGTACAGTATATACGCATGACCCCTATGCAAATGCCACACCAAACCATTCATAAATGGGATGTGATGCTCCCTAAAGTGGCGACCAACCAAAAGGACGGCTTTGGTAATGCATGGCTCACGCTCAGTCGTAACGAGGCACATAACAATTTACAAATGCAGGCGTCGGGTATCGTTGAGATCAACACCGAAACCGAACGTTTAGAGGATATGGATCGTGTTCCCTACTTGCTATTTACCGTACAAACCCCGTTGACCAAATGCTCACAAGAGATGCGAGAATTTGCAGCACCATACCTAAAAACCCCTACTCATGACAGCTTAAAGGCAATGGCAAATGCCCTTATTATGAAAATGCCTTTTGTTAAAGACGTCACGCATGTGGGTACGACCGCTGCTGAAGCGTTTGCGACAAGTGCCGGTGTGTGCCAAGACCATACGCATGTATTTTTAGGTATCTTGCGCGATCAACAGATTCCAGCGCGTTATGTGTCCGGTTATCTGTATGACGATACCGAAAACCACATGGCCAGTCACGCATGGGCTGAGGTTTGGCTGGATGGTTACTGGTATACTTTTGATATCTCAAATCAAGCATTTACCCCAAACTCACATGTGTATGTGGCTATTGGGCGAGATTATCTAGATACCGCGCCTGTTCGCGGCGTGCGTATGGGCGGCGGTTACGAAAATCTTTACAGTTTGGTATTAGTCAAAAAGCTATCATAGCGTTTGCTATTTTTTATTACGTTTATTCATCAAGGGTATTTTATGACTTATTGTGCTGCCATTCGTCTAAAAGACGGTATGGTCTTTGCCAGTGACACGCGCACGAATGCTGGTGTTGATCACATATCGACATTCAGAAAGTTGTATCAATACGGCGTTGAAGGCGAGCGCTTTATGGTGCTACAGACAGCTGGTAGCTTAGCGACATCGCAGGCAGTGTTCAATAAACTACAAAGCGACATTGACCAGCGTGCTGAGAGTAACCTTAATACAGTAGCGACGTTGTTTGATGCCGCGCAAATGGTTGGTGAATGTATGCGTGATGTTATGAACCATGCAAAAGCAGTCGCTAACTCTACTCGCGATGGTGCATTTACCAGCTCGTTTATGCTTGGCGGTCAAATCAAAGGACAGCTACCTGAGCTATACCTGATTTATCCTGAAGGCAATTGCATCAAAGCCACTGAAGATACACCGTTTTTTCAGTTGGGCGAAAGCAAATATGGCAAACCTATTTTGGATCGTTCTGTCAGCTATAACACGGATGTAAGACACGCGGCACGTGCGCTGATGCTGTCATTTGATTCCACGATTCACTCAAATCTATCAGTCGGTATGCCGATAGATTTTGTACTTTATGACAATGACAGCCTAGCTCTGCCCAACGGCCGACGTATTGATGAGCGTGACGAGTACTTTAACACCATCCGTCATCAATGGTCAGATGCGTTACGTCGCACGTTAGTTGAATTGCCTAAATGTCCTGATGGTTATTGGGGATAAATAGTTCCGTATAAAATCATATTTTCTGCCCTAAAAAGCCCTTTGCGATAGACAAAGGGCTTTTTTATTATCAACTAATAATCAGGCAATAAAAAACCGGATTAGCGCTGAATAAACAGCCCTACTCCGGTTTTGCTTTAAAGACCTTGAATGCCATCATAATGATGTCACACTCAATTGTTGTGTAATCTACCTCATGACCTGGTACATGGAAGACTCACTGGACTGCACCTAGATAAAGGCCCTAGTGCATTAGCTCAATCACGATTGCGTGATTGCTCCAGCGAGCTAATGACACTAGGGCCTTTATCTAGGTATTAGCAGGACTGAAACAGTCTTCCTTGGGTAAAATGTAGTGGCTTGACTCGTGGACGACGCAACGTCGCCCCTCACCGTAAACGGTGAAACGCTAAATCTCACAACACATTAAGTTTGCCTCATAACAGTTATTATTGTCAATACATAATTTCAAAACCAAATTATGTACGACACTAGGTGCCGCAGGCTATATACTTCCATACAAAAGTCCTTGATATTTTCTCTGAAACGCGCTTTTATGGGTCTACAAAACCACGCGCACCGACAAAATAAAAATTAAGGCAAATTGCTATGAGTCTGTCATTCTCACAAATTCAGCAAGCTTGGCAAGCCCAAGATCCCAGTTTGGTCGATAAACTATGTACGTTGGCAACTCAGGCTGATGCGATTCCTGAGGCGCCCATCCCTGAGCACGAACTGACATTTGAGCGATTTTTGGACAAAATTCTAAGTCATCAGTTTCGGGAGCAAAACCCCGAAATACAGTTTGCAGAGCGTGTGGCAATGATTGCCAAGCTTGAGGCAGACGAAGGCGTATACCCTCTCCCTGATCGCTACAAAATCCATCTAATATTGACCGCACTGTGGGAAGATGGCAGCGCGTATTCTAGAGCCATCTTAAAACAAGCCATTACGGCTTTGCCAGTCAGCTATGGTGTGTGGAAAGGATTGAAGCGCATTTATAAGCAAGCAGAATTTTTTCAAGATTATGAGATTTTTGGACAAATAGCTGCCAAGATTGATTTACAGCGTTTCAATCAAACCGCCAACTCTGCGGTCAGCCTCGCCACCAAAACCTATATGAGCCTCAGAGCATGGCGTTATCTGCGGCAGTTGGGTCAGCAAATGCCAATTGGCTACATTGATGCCGCCGTCTCTGTACTCGCCAGCTATGACGAAACCATGACGGCAGGCAGCCTTGAACAAACGAACAGCTGGGTGCTCAATCACATCTGCTTCCACAACAGCCTTGATTATGGCGTCAATCGATTCAGCAGTCGCTCACCTCGCAAGCTCTTTGATGCAAAAGGTCGCGCGTTCTCTGAGGCGTGGCAACGAGACCCTGAGCCACTTATTGAGTTACTGGCCATCGCCAGAAACGAGGCTATCAGACAGTTTGCAACCGATAGCCTAAAGCACGATTTCAAAACCCAATTACGTGATGTGAGTGGTGAGACGCTACAATATTTATCTGCCGGACAAGCGCACAGCAAAGCGCGTGATGAGATGATTGTTTGGCTATTAGAAAACTCACCGCATTTTGAAAAGTCTAAGTTTCAAGTATTGGGCTTGCATCAAGTCGTATTGCAGCTACTCCATTCACACTATCCTGCCGCCTATCAATATGCGATTGGCTATGCCAAAAGCTATGCTCAGGACTTATCACTCACTGAGCTGATGTTACTGGCCATGTCAGATTATGAGCCTGTTAGAGCATTTGCCATCAACAATATCTTAAGTCGTGATCCTGTTGCTGATATCGGTGTCAACGGTTGGGGTCAGCTGTTAGACACAGAACATCATTATCAAACCGCGAGCAAACAACTTAGCAAACACTTTACAAGGCGCGATTTAACCCCTGAGTGGTTTTTTGAACGATTGACTAGCGGTAGAACACACAGCGTAAAATTTGCGATACAAAAACTGCCTGAGCTTTATAGTGCCAAAGAGCTAGGGACTGAATACTTTATTCGCGTTGCCCAGCAGTTAGATATACCAGAGCAAGAGCAACAGGACTTCTCTGCTCATAACGATAGCGACTGCATGAACTTTGCGTTGGACCACCTCAGACGTTTGGATTTGAGCCAAGTAAACGCTGCCGTGTGGCAAACACTGTTATTAAACCCATTATCGCAAGCGACTATTACCGATTGGTTTGATGAAGATGTACTGTCAACTGCGACGCTTGATATGAGCTATTGGCATGCACTTGCCTATGAGCCTGACTGGCAAGTGAGTGAATATATTGAACAATTAAAATCTGCTGACGCGCCTATTAAAAACTGGCAAAAGCACTTGGCCTTTGATGAGTACTTAGCAGAAAACGTGAGGGATTGGCTGTCTGATGTGCGTCGGTTTGCGCCGATAGATCTAGGCTTTGACTGGCTTATGAATCTTGCGCATAGCGATCAGGCACTCTATCGTGAATTTGCGATTGAACGCATTAACAAAGGGTTCTTGCCTGCCGACTTTATCGCATATCTTGACAGTAATGAAGGCGACTCTACTGACAACGCTTCCAGTAATGGCACTGACAATAAAGACTCAAATAGCGATGCTGCTACTGAAGTAGATTTAACTGGCCAACGGTATTTATTCACAGGCAAGATGCAAAGCATGACTCGTGGCGAGGCCGAAACAGTTGTGAAAGCGGCTAATGGTGCCATCAGTGGTGCTGTCAACGGCAAGTTAGATTACTTAGTCATTGGTGATGATGGTTCACCGTTATACGGTAATGGCCGTAAAGGTAGCAAGCAAGTTAAAGCCGAAAGCTTAATCGCCGATGGTGCTGCCCTAAAGATTATTTCCGAAACCGCTTTTTTACAGATGCTAAGTGGTCAATCACGAGAGGTGTCTGAAGACGATACTTTTGCAGGTGCCAATGCACTGTGGCATATGGCAACAGATGACGCTACTGCACCTATCAGTGAGCTTGCGATCAGCTACCTCAGTCATCATCATGAACAGATCTGCATGGCACTGACAGACAGACCAGTCGATCCCGATGCGATTATTCCTTCTTCGTTTTTTGATGCGGAGCGTGTCATTCCTTTGCTGCAACACCGTAACAGCCAGCTGCGAGCATTTGGCTTGTTACTGAGTGAGTATGAGATGGCGACGTGGCAACCAACGCCAACCCTATGGCTGATGATGGCAGAATCTCCCTATACTGAAGTCACGCAACTGCTGAAGCGTGCGCTATTGGATAAGCCATCCGTTGCCAATCGACGTTATCACGTTCAGTCAGCACAATTGAATGCTGGCATGCTGAATGCTTTGATTGAAAGCAAATCGCGAATTGCTCGCCAAATCGGTATCACTCTACTACAGCGTCATATTAATTTCCAAGATGTGCAGTCTTTATATCGATTGACCCAAAGCACAGACCGTGAAGTACGTTATGCCGCCGTGACCATGCTATGGAAACACTATAAAGCGCGTCACGTCTCTCCAAACTGGCAACCAACCAGTAGCGATAGTAAAGATAAAGATGCTACTCAAGATAAAGACAGCAGCGCTCAACCAGTCATAACAGAACAGTCAGATAGACGTTTGGCAAGCTTGCCTGCAGAAGTCGACCAATTATTGATGCTGCTACGCCGTGGTCTCTTTGAGCTACCACCTGGACGTCTAGGCGGTTCGCAAGAGCCAAGTGCTAGTGACAGCAATAAGCATAAGCAACAAGGCTATTCAGATAAGCGCTCATCATCACAGTCATACGAAGCAGCTGAGTCAGATAACAATATCACGCTAAAACCCATATCTGCGAGTCGTGCCAAACTGGCCTTGATTGAGACCTTTCGTGATGTGGCGTTGGCTGACAGCACCTTTGCGGCGCTCATTATGCCCATACTGTTCACCTTTACACACTCGGCAGGCAAGATGGAGCGTCAGGCTTGTTTGGTTGCAGTCACACGGTTATTGCATCGCTATCCTGAGCTATCTAAAAACCTGCAGCCAGTGGTCTCTGCTTAACGACTGTGGCGAACAGACAGATATAGATAAATAGCTACTTAAAAAAATATGACGTCACCTCAACTGAGATAACACAATGAAAACAATAACACTCCCCTATTGGGGTCAAATTATTGGCTTAGTCAGTAAGGCCAACAGTACTCAAGCAGCAACTCAAAAGACAACCAAGCAAGATAGGCGCAGTCTTTTTATTACTCGCCAGCAGCGAGCATCTGCTACGGTTTTATACGTCCTTGATCAACAAGGTGAGCAATTTAGCTTATCGACAACTGCGCTGCCTTGTGCGATGCAAGCCATCACCAAAATAGATGACAGCACTATTGTGATGATTGGTGATGATGGTCATCTTTATCAAACGGATTGGCAAGCCAAGAAAGTTAAGAAAACCAGTGCTACATCCTTGCTTGATGCACCTGAAAATAATAACAATGATATAGGCCGTGCCGTAGCAATGGCACCACTACAAGATGCGTTGGCTATCTTATATCCGAAACACATCGTAGTGTGGCCTTATCAGGACAGCCAAGCCAGCAATACCGTCATCGTTGAGCCTTACTCGTCTTCTATAGCAGCATCAAGTAAAGAATCGGCATTAACCGCGCTCGCAACGTCAAGTGATGGCTCGTGGTTAGTCGTGGCAGATAAAACGGGAGATGTTAGTAGCTATCAATGGACCTCAGATGGTGTACAGCTCAATCTAAGTAGCCGAAAACAGCTGCACCAAGGTAAAGTAAACGCGCTGTGTTTTGAGCCGGTCGGTCAGTACTTCTTCTCAGCAGGCACAGACAAATGTCTATACCGTACTCATGTCCAAGGCGATCTGCATCCTGTTGATAGAGCCAAGTCTAGCCAACACAGTGAAATGATCACGGCGCTTTGTGTCTCAGAAACTCGGTTGTTTACCGCAGCAGATGACAAGAGCGTCAAATCATGGGCATTTGATAAAGGTCAGCCAAACAGCTGTAAAGAGGATCTAACCAAGGCGCGACAGATCGTCTTATCTTCTTACGCTGAACAACCAACGCTCATCGTAGTCAGTGCTGATCAGAGCTTACGTTTTATACCTATTGACCACACTCAAAGTACATCACAGAATAGCACCTCACAAAATAGTACGGCAAAAAACAGCAAGCTATTGCCAGTCACTTATATCATCAAAGACGGCTATCAGAGAATCAGCCAGTTACTGACAGATACGTCAAACAATAATGATGTGTCGTTTAAAGAAGGTCTAGCGCTGCTACAGGCGCAAGTAGATAACCAAACATTAGAGCTGGTTAAAAAATTACTTGCTGATAGCGATACACTCACGGCCAATCAAGCATTGCAACTAGTACAGTGGGTTGCTACTACTAATCTTGATAAAACTGCACAGGTTTTAGAGCAGCAACTAAGCTCAGCGCACAGTGCAAAAGTACGCCTTGCTGCTTTTCATGCCTTGGCCGACCGCGCAAGTACGGCGAAGCGACCGCTGCATTATCTAGAAGAAGCCTTTAAAAACCGTTACTACGAAGAAGTGGTGGCTTCTGCGTTACAAGGTTACCTAAAGGTCGCGATGAAGGATGCCACCAGCCAGCGCCGCATCTTACCTATTTTAAGAGAGGCGTTGTCACACAATTTTGCGAATATTCGCAAGCAAGCATTGGCCTCACTTGAGACACTTTTGCCAGAGAACAGTCCTCAAGCAGATTTGATGGCATTAGACTGCAATCAATCAGACATTGTCCAGTCAGGACTGATTCGTCTGTATCAGCGCGGCATGCTAAACCATCTTGAAGTCTCGCGTCAGTTGATGCTGCTACAGAACCATCGTAATACAGAGATTAGGCAAACGGCGTTTTACGTCTCATTGCTGTCTCAGCCTAAGTTGATAGAGGCGTTGAAACAGCAAGGTGACACGCAAACATTGCGCACCCTGTCTGATTTTGATGACTTTCGCTTACTGCGCGGCACGCTACTAGATAATGCTAGCAGCACAGCGACCAATGATAAGAGTGTTAAACCATCAGAATCCGATGAGGCGATCCGTTTAACCTTATCTACGCAAGATTTTATCTCGCAAGCAGATAGTACTCAAGTATCTAAGAGTAAGGCTAAAACGACCAAATCCAAGAAGCCTGCTGCTGAATCTATAAATCTAAGCAATGACACGTTAGAGCCCTTATTACAAAGCTTAAGCAATAGTCACGAAGATATCAGTTTCCGAGCGGCTTATGCGCTGGCTTGCCTACAAGACAAACGGGCGTTTGGCACCCTGATTAGTTTGATGAGCCATGATGACAGCGCCATCATCCGTGCTGGTGTGGCCACCGCGCTTGGTCATTTAAATATAGAAGACGCCAAAGCAGTCCTACCGACATTACTAGATGATAAGGACGCTGGCGTGCGCCAAGTCGCCATGCAAGCCTATGGCAAATTGGCAGACAATGCATTGTCTTGGGCAGCGACAGGTTTTGCTTCTAAACATCAAGACATTCATGAGCAGTCTTTAGCACTGTTTTTAAAGCATGTCGCACCAGATAGCTCAAATAGTGGTGATAGCAGTGATAAAAGTACTCAGATGTCGTCAGAGATGACAGACATATTGCTACAGGCATTGAACAACCCTTTTACCAGTATTCGGCTAGAAGTGGTTAAAGTTCTATTAAACCGCCAATTCAAGCAGTCATCTGACAGCGCCATCGTTGACATCATTGAGCTATTGCAGCAAAGCCTCTTTGAAGATGTGCATCAAGTGGCGATAGAAGAATGGCAACGACTGCTGCTAGCGATGAACTCGAAGCATAAAACAAATAAAGCCAATAACACTGAAGAAACGAATCACCAAAAGACCAATCAAGCTGTCCTGACCCTGTTCTTTGCGGATACGTTTGCCGCTATCCGTAAGCAAGCCTTTGACATCGCATTGAAACAGAGCAAACACTTAGGGTTTGCTGACGTCATGTTAAATGCACTTGCCAGCCCTTATGCGGACACTAAGCAACTGGCCCTTACGACAGTGCAAGCCAGAGCCAATACGACTCAGCTGACACAACTGATGCCAGCTCTAGTGGCCATGTTCGCTGATGACAGTATTGAGCTACGTAAACAAGCTTTGACGGTCGCTTTGGCGCTGACAGACTTACAGCCTACTATTTTAGCGGATTACAGTAGCCTAGATGATAGTAGCACCGATGATCAACCTAATCATCACGAAGCATTGATTACCGCGGCCCTCAACAGTCCTTATCCTGATATTCAGCTAACAGTCGCTCAACTGCTGGCCAGCCAATCACGCTTATACACTGACGAAGAACAGGCAAAGCGAAGTGATGAGCAAGCGTACCAAGTCTTTAAGCATTACTTAGATCTACCAATACCCTCTCAGGACAAAAAAAGTGAAACATATACTCAGTGGTACAGTCATGTAGGCCAAGCATTATTTGGTTTATCAAAGCTAGCTTATCCCTCAACATACAACGCGCTTAACTGGTACGATAAATATTTACACCACCCTGACGCCGATTTTAAATCACTTGCTCCAACACTCACGCTCATGGTGACTGTAAACGATATTGATCTGCTGCTCAAATGGCAAAAAGATGAGAGCCCCATTATTTGCCATTGTGCCAATTTTGGTTTGGCTATCCTAGGTGATACGCGTGGGCAGGCTTTGTTGACTCATGATATTTATGGCAATATCGACAATAGCAATCTGGTAGCATCAAAAATGCCTGTTTATTGGCTTCAAGCGCAGCACGGTTTAGGTATTACACATGCACGACAATTACAGCCTTTGTTTGAGTCAGAGTCCTATGCCGTAGCAGCCAGACTGTTATTGATATTTAATGACTTACAGAATGGCTGGCAAGCTGCTAAAACAGACGCCTCTAACATTGATCGACCCAACCGACTAATAGAAGCCTTAAGCTTTGCCGATAATGACACGGCAGTAGTCTACGCTAATATACTCGCTCGTTACCCGAATGACGTACAATGCCCTAGTAGTCAGCCAGCACTATCGTCAACGTGGCAGTACTTGAATGATTACTTGTCACGTCAATTAAGCAGTGTTTTACCTTCTCACTCTGAAGTCATCACGATGATGATGGATGCCATGCCAAACACGGCAGATAAAGGTGGTGTTAAAGGACAGTCGAATAATACGGCCTCTATCCGAGCAAGTATTCTAACGACGGTGAGTACCGAAAACTTACAACAGCTCGCCAACCTCAGTCGACATCAACAGCCATTGGTACGCGCAAAAACCATTAGTGTCATTTGCAACTTATCTGAATTACTCGCCCATGATTATTATGACGATGAGGACGATATTTTTGAGACATTACAAAAATGGCAACGCAGTTTACAGGCATTGTTAAGTGCTCATCCAGTTACGGCCACCGTTAATATGGTAGGCAATGCGCAAACAGTAGGTAGCTCTCCTACTGAACAACAAGATAGTTCTGAGGTGCATTATCCTTATCAGTCTCTTGCATTTGGCGCTTGGATTGGTGTCATACGTGCAGGCGACGATTATTATGCTAATAGCAGCACCACAGACCAAGCCATTCGAGGGCTAATGTGGCTTGCTACTCAACCATCGCAGCTCAACACTAATAACGATGAGGACTGGCGAGACAGTACCAGTCGCGTGTTGTTGCCACTACTGAACCATAGTAGTTTTGACACTCGTGAGTTGGCTTGGGCATGCTTGTATAAGCTGGACATGCCTGCCAAAAAGCTGGCTGACTATGCAATGAGTACGCCCTACCGTGATATGGTCAAACGCGGCTTGGATCTATTGCTAAATACCGCAAATAACAATGCCGTACAGCAGCAAAGCAAACCATCGGATACAGCTACTGTCAGTGGTAGCGCTGATCAACAACTCATTGATTTGTTAAAAACCAATAATCACACCTTAGCAGAAGAGACCTATCAGCTGTTAAAAGGCCGACTAGGCCATCTGCCAGCCAGCTTGCTTGGGCTACAGACTTATTGTCAGTCGTTACTGCCTCAGATCGTTGCTGAATGGAAACAAGTCATCGTCACGCCCTTTGCAAACAGTCAATCGCCGTCAGTGCAACGCCAAGACAAACTGACGTTTTTGTTGCATGCTGTGAAGAGTGATGATTGGGATGCAAAATATCAAGCACTGAGTCAACTGGTCGAGTTTCATGACGTACTCTTTGCGGACAACACGCTATTTGATAGCTTATTTGATTTTGCTGAAGACGCTCAGGCCAGTAATGAGAAATACCGTAGCTGGAACTTACTTGTTGAGGCACTCACGTCGTACCAATTCATCAATAAGAACACTTTAGAGGGTCATCTAAAGAATGGTTTGGAGAGCAGCTTTGATATTGCGACTGCTGAACAAGTTGCTAATGAAGCGCACTTACGATTATTAGCCTTACTTGACGATCCCCATATCAACAAACCTAAGCAGTTTATTTATGGTGATATCGCTGACCTGCGTAATACGCATCTGGTCGCACCATTACTACAGCGTTTAGAGAATCTGTTTGAGCACACGCCAGAAAAGCATAAAGAAGAGCGTAAATACTTATTTGACACTTTGGTGAAAATCAGCGGTTACGATCAAAACATCGATGACTACCTAGATGAGCGTGAAGACACGCGTTGGTTACAACGTCAGCATCCTAGAGACTCGAAAGTCTTGCTGTCACTGTTTACGACCCTTATGAGTCATAGTGATTATGCACTTGCCGCGCTGCTATTGCCGTCACTTGCATGGGCAAAATCGGACGACAGTGATTTATCCTCGCGCATTGATAGCGCTTTGGCGCTAGCCTACGAGCAGATGCCAGCTAAATATATCTTTAAGTTGGTTGAAGCACTGGCATATCGAGCCAAAAGACTGCACGGCAGCATTGCTTCATTACAAAACGCTCTACGTAATAAAGACGCCGATGTGCAATTTGCCGCGGCTGAAGGACTCGCTAAATGCGGTCATGCTGATGGGGTCAATATCTTGATGGCCACTATCGATTATAACCCTGATGCTGAGTTCCGCAGCTGCAGTGTGTTAGCCATTGGCGAGCTACTAGGCAGCAATAACAATCAAAATGCTGACTCGCCTAACGCTAGCTCGCCTGCGGACAATGCTGATAAGAACTTACAGGTTCATACCTTATACAAAGCCTATGATAAGTTAATCAAACTGGCCGAGGACGACGAGCACTACCTACAAGACGTGGCCAGTGAAGCTTTAGGTCGCCTTGCACAAGGTGGTGACTTTGAGCATAGTCCGCATATTTTTGAGCTATTAAAATCGCACTTGTCAGACCCCGCAGTCCATTTCACCAATCCCGCCATTGTCCATTGGTTAAATGGACTGCGCTGGCTCAACACAACGCCTGCTTGGGAACAAATCCGCAGCTATATCCGCCTTCATCTTGATAAAGCCATATTCTTCCGTCCGCAAAGGCATGCGGTATGGCTACTGCAGATGAATAATAACGATGCCAATAAAGCATTAATTTTAGATATCTTAAAGCAAAACAACCTAGATCGTACTGTGCTCATGGTGGCTTATACTGCGGCACAGAAAACTTGGGGCAGTCTCGCGTCGCAGGTTTACCCTTATGATTGGGCAGCCATTCAAAGCCATAATACTGACTTTATAGAAGAGACTGAGCATTTGAGTCTAAAGCGTATCATTGATAATAGCAGCATCGATGAGCTGGCAGCATTTATCACCCAGCATGGCGCGCACTTGCCAGCTGACACCTTGACGGCACTGCAAAATGCCATTCTGGCCAAGCAAGACATGCCAACATCGCAGCTTACCGCGTTGATTACCAGTAGTAACACACTGACACAGCATATTGGACTGTGCTATCTGACTCAGTATCCATCCAGCTATCTAGACAAAGAAATGGTTGCGACATTGCAGCAGCGTTTTGACACTGCAAGCGAGCAATGGCACACTCTTATCGACACCATCAACCGCAGTCCAACGACCATCAATAATAGTCAATGGATTGATATGGTTGAGCAAGTGGGTAGCACCATCAAACAGCTGGTTTGGCTAATCATGCGTCATGTGTCCATTACCACTGCCAAAGGTGCTGTCGATAAAGCGGCTACTAAGCAGATCGTGGCAATGCTTGATTGGCTCAATGATGCTCGTCAACCATTGACCATCACCTCCATTCCACTACTCTCTACGACCGTCAGTGATTGGTGGCAGCAAGCGCTGTTGGCACTACTGGCTAGACCTGTCGCTGACGATAAAGTGCTATCAAGTATCTTGCCAACGTTGAACGTTGTCTCGACAGCAACTCAATCGCAGCTCACTTACGACAGCCAAGCCTTGCTAGGAACTGTGATTACTCGTATTGAACAAAGCGGTACATCTACCCAAAAATCCATAATAACGGTAGTAAAGAATGCGCTGAAACATAAGGGCTCGTCTACCGAGATACCAATCAATCAACAGCTGCTACAGTGGATCAGAGCCAAAGACGCTGACGCACTCTATCATTGTGCAAGTAATGACAACATGGAGCTGACGGTTCGTATCCGTGCTATCGAAGCGCTTGGACAGCTACATGATCCAAATATTGAACAATGGCTGACGACGCTCATGGCACATGAAAATTCAGACATTCAGAAGCTTGCTTATAAAGTACTACGCCGCTGGCGGCGTGCCATGATACGAGCACAGCAAAAGCGTCCGTTGGCATATAGTCAGGACAGCAGTCAAAGAAGCAATCAGGGTGAAGGAGACAGTCAATGACTATAGATAATCAATTAGACCAAGCATCAGAAACAGAGTCAGAAGTAGCAAACACTGATGGCCTGATGATGCAGTTGGACTACGCCGCACCCAGCCAAATCAGTCAAGTTAACGAATCGTCAGACTCACTGTCGGAGGCGCAAACGACCGAACACACTCAGCATGTGGCACTATTTGCTCAGCTGAATCGATCAGAGGTTAACTTCCACGGTAAGGTAAAGTCTCCTCTTGTCTTTCGTGACAGTTTGCTAGCCTTATTTGATGTGGTCAGTAGTGATTATCGCTATGTGCCAAAAGACCGCTCAGCGTACACGGTATTTATGCAGATGCGCCGTGCCAGCAGCAATAAAAACCTGTTTACTGCGCAGCGTGATTATTTCACGTGGCTATTCAATAACGACCCACTGGCTTTTTGTATTTTGGACCCGATTATTCAGGTGCATGAGCAAGGTGTCAGCTTTGAGGTGTTTAGCCGTGATGAAGGCTGCTATGCCCAACTGACATTGACCAATGAAATTTTTGAGCAAAGTGCCGAAGCTACCCTTGGTACCACCAGTATTGATTACAGTACGGCTTTGTTTAACGGTATTGAGAAAATACGAGATCATCAACAAACGATATTAGACATTGGTCATGAAGCGGTCGGCTTACAGTTACTCGAGACTATGCCAGAGACGGCTGAAGCAAATACTGACAGCGCAGTAACTACGCCCACCGTAAAAAAACAGATCATAGAAAAGCGCATCAATGTGCCCAAAAGTTGGATTAGAGCACTGCTGCAAGTACAGTCTGCAGGTCAATTACCGCAAGACACCATCTATCTTGATCCAATCGCACTGTATAACGTGCTGTTTGAGCTGCGTATGCATGCTGATATCAAAGGCAAGCGCCGCGGACTGCTGATTGAGCTTAGACCTCAGCAGCTGCCGGTGATTATATTAGAGCCTTTTGACATCACTGTCACAAGCCAAGTCAGCCAACAGCAAAAGCCCTATCAAGGGAAACAAGCAAAGCTCATTCGCTTATGGGGTCGCCGTCGTCTGAGTCTATTGAAACGCCTGTTGCCACATACTGACAGCATTTCGGTATCGCTACTGGGTCAAGGCATGCCAAGCTACTGGACACTAAAAGGCAAAGGCTTTCATTTTACCTTTGCTATGACAGGCTTTAGCCAAGCCAACTGGTCACAGTCATTAAACTTTGACTTGTTACTGCCAAAGCGCCCACTGCAAAATACATTAGCTGCTATTGAAGGGTTATCAGACAGTAGTAAAGCAACCTTAGATGATAGTAATAATGATAATAACGATGAGCATAATGGCTTGTCTGTATTAATTAAGACACTGGAAAATACCCCTAGTACGCTAGAAGATTTGGTAAAGTCGCTATCAGCAGATGCTTCATTAACGTCTGTGCCTGTTTCTCACTCACAAGTACAGCAGTGGTTACTGTCAGGTACTCAGCAAGGCTTAATTCGCTATGAGATGGCGACGCAGCTGTATCACTACAGACCTTTGAGCCAAGTGCCGCTTGATATGGCACAGTTCGCTTATCACAACGAAGCAGAAAAGCAGGCTTTTGATTTGATTGGCCGTACAGATGCTGTGCAGAAATTCACAGTTGAGACTGTCGCTGTCAAAGGTATTACTATTCGTGCAGATATTCATGTCGAAGAAGACAGACGTACTTATCACAGCCAGCTGCAATTAGGCGATGAAGGGCTAGTTACCAAGGCGGAATGTAGCTGTCCGCAGTACTTGCAACATCGTCTCACTCATGGCGTGTGCGCGCATCTTATTGTGCTACGACTTAGATATAATCAATACGACCCAAACAATACGGGCAATGATAGTTGGCATGACACTCGTGTCTTGAGTAAACGCGTACCGAGTAAGCGCTTTAATCAGCCTAAGAATAAAAAAGAAAGCGTACAAGTAGCATCCAATAGCTCGTTGATGACATTACCTTCTGCACCGACGCTTGATTTAACGGCCTTAGCCCAACCAGCTGCTCAGATACACGCGACTACAAGCGATAAGACACAAGCGTTAACCGCACAAGAGACCGCTATTGCTTATGTTTACATCACCATTGCCCATAAGAAGATTACCATTGAACAAACAATAGGTGACAAGGATACGCGCCAGCAGCTGGTGTTCAATCAGCCTGCCCAAGCCAAAGCCGCTTTTTTACAACATATTGCCAGATTTGAAGCCAAAGGCTTTATCGAAAACCAAGGGATGTAATGTATGACCACACACACAGCCAACAATAACGATTACATCAGCCCTGATCCAGCACCCACTCCTTTTGAGCGTCAGTGGCAGCAACTATGGCAAGATATTGAGCTGGCGGGCGGACGTTACCAATATGTTCAGCAGCAGCTAGTAAGTCAAGGCTTTATGGTCGATCGTCAACCTGTTGACAATATGAGTCCAAAAGAACGGGATCGCTATAAAAAAGCTTTGAAAAAGGAAGCAGCTGAAGAAAAAAGTCTCAAAAAAGCTGCTTGGCAAGCATACAAAGCGCATCACATGGTTTATCTTGGCCGGAAAGTATATTGGACGGACGATACCAGTACCGATAAATGGGATATAAAAGACGCGGCCAATCGGCTGATTGAAAACAAACTGCCACTGCTGCATAAACATAATGAGCTAGCAGAAGCGGTTAACCTTACCATTCCGCAGTTAAAAGGATTGTGCTATCAAAGAGAGGTCGCCACCAATCTGTCTTATTCGCATTTCACTATTGCCAAACGCAATGGCACAGCGCGGCAAATATGGTCGCCGATACCACGTTTGAAGTTTGTACAACGCTGGATTTTGCACAATATTTTGAATAACTTAACGACGCATGGTGCCGCCCATGGCTTTGTACGCGGCAAATCTATCGTGACCAATGCAGCCGTACATAGCAATAGCGAGCTGCTTATTAAGCTTGATGTCAAAGATTTCTTTCCTAGCGTGAGCTGGCGCCGTGTCAAAGGGGTCTTTCGTCATGCCGGCTACCCAGAGCAAATTGCCACATTATTGGCATTACTCTGTACAGAGTCGCCCAGACAAGTGGTACAGCAAGATGGCATCACCTATTGTGTGGCATTAGGCGATAGAGCCTTGCCGCAAGGTGCGCCTACCAGTCCAGCATTAACGAACATCGTTTGCTTAAATCTGGATCGCCGCTTGACAGGATTGGCAGAACAATTGGGCCTACGTTATAGCCGTTATGCCGATGACTTGACCTTTAGTGTGCCCGCTATTGAAGTCACTACACCCAAATCGAAGGCTAAAACAACGATTAAATCCACGACCAGCACTGCAAAAAAACAAGCCGATACGCAGCACAATAAGCTAATCGGACAACTGCTCGGCTCAGTCCATAAGATATTACGCGAAGAAGGTTTTGCGTTAAATAACGACAAGACACGTGTGATTCGTAAAGGCAATCAGCAACAAGTGACAGGCATGGTGGTCAATGGACAAGGCGTACCTAGGGTATCTCGTCAGATCAAAAAAATGTTACGAGCAGCCGTTCATAACTTAGAGGCAGGCGGCAAATTACGCGCGGATGAGACTTTAAATACGTTGTCAGGATATGCCGCTTGGATAGCCTCGGCAGAGCCAGAGCTAGGACACAGTTATCTAGCTAGAATTGAACGTTTGCAAGTGAAGCAAGAGACACTTGCATAGATGTTTATTTATATTTATAAAAAATGAGTATTAGAAAACTTCCATTTCTAATACTCATACTTATCTCAATAATATGTACTGATATAAATATACTGCTATCACACCAATAAAAAGGGTGCGGTGCGACTGTCTTTTGATTGGGCAACGTCATATGGCGTACCTTGTGCGACAATAACCCCACCCGCATCGCCCGCCCCTGGCCCAATATCAATAATCCAATCACTATTGCTTGCCACTTGCATGTCATGTTCAACCATGATGACGGTATTACCCGCATCGACAAGACCGTTCAGCTGAGTCATGAGCATAGACACGTCAGCAGGATGTAGGCCGGTGGTTGGCTCATCTAATATGTATAACGTGTCGCCTCGCTGCGTGCGTTGCAGCTCAGTGGCAAGTTTAATGCGCTGTGCTTCGCCGCCCGATAATTCGGTAGCAGGCTGGCCCAGACGTAAGTAGCCAAGTCCAACTTGTAGCAACGCCTCTAATGCACGCAAAATAGGTGCCTCATCAACAAAAAAATCATGAGCTGCTTCAACGGTTAAGTTTAATACTTCAGCGATGTTTTTATCTCGATAAGTGATTGCCAGCGTATCCTCGTCATAGCGTTGACCATGACATACCTGACAAGGTGCATAAACGCTTGGTAGGAATAATAATTCAACACTGACAAACCCTAACCCTTCGCAATTTGGGCAGCGACCTTTGGTAGTGTTAAATGAGAACCTGCCAGCATCATAACCATGAGATTTTGCTTGCTTAGTCGCCGCAAAAATCTTACGCACATCGTCAAACAAACCCGTATAGGTTGCCAAGTTAGAGCGCGGTGTGCGACCAATTGCTTTTTGATTGATATTAATAAGGCGACGGATATGCTCCATGCCATCGACAATTTCACCGCCAGTTACTGACTCAAGCTCTTGCTCAAGTAAATCTGCTTCACCGACAGGCGCTTCTGTAACTGTCTTCTGCCCCAACGCTTCACTAATAAGCTCTACCAATGCTTGGCTGACGAGGCTTGATTTGCCTGAGCCCGAGACCCCTGTGACACTGGTCATTACCCCAAGCGGAAACTCAACGTCTAATCCTGTTATGTTATTTCGCTCAATATTGGCAAGCTTAAGCCAGGCTGCTGGCTGCCTTGTATTAGATTTTGACTGTGCGTTAGATGTCGCATCGGCAAAGAGATATTGACTAGTATGCGACTGTTCAACCTCACGAAGACCATCTACAGGACCACTATAGACAATCTCACCACCATGCGTGCCTGCCTTTGGCCCCACATCAACTATCCAATCAGCATGTCTAATGACACTAACGTCATGCTCAACGACAAACACCGAGTTACCAGCCGCGATTAGCTCATCCAAAGACCCTAGCAATGCTTGAGTATCAGCAGGGTGCAGTCCAGCTGATGGCTCATCAAGGACATACACCACGCCAAACAGCTGCGAGCGAATTTGAGTGGCTAATCGCAGTCGCTGTAGCTCACCAGGAGAGAGTGTCGGTGTGGTACGCTCAAGCGAGAGATAGCCTAGCCCTAACCTTGTCAGCGCTTCAACACGAGAGAGAATATCACTGGCAATACGTTGGGCAACGATGGCTTTTTCGCGGTTTGGTGTCTTGTTAGCTACCTTGGTACGTGCGGTTTTTTCCAGTCTTTGTGCCATTTCAGTCAGTGTTAGCTGTGATAGCTCACCGATATCGAGTCCTGCAAACTTAACTGAAAGCGATTCTTTCTTTAGTTTTTTGCCGTGACATTCGGGGCACTCAGATATCTGCATAAACTGCGAGACGCGTTTTTTAGTGCGCGGGCTCTGAGTGGTAGCAAAAGAGTGCAAAATGAAGTTTTTGGCACTGATAAAAGTACCCATATAATTTGGTTTCTCACCGTTTTCTATCGCATTGCGCGTTTGCTCAATATTGTATTCAGGATAGACAGGCACTGTCGGCGTATCATCTGTAAACAAAATCCAGTCGCGTGTTTTTTTAGGTAGTGTGTGCCATGGTTTATCAATATCATAGCCCAATGTGGTCAATATACGACTGAGGTTTTGACCTTGCCACGCTGGTGGCCACGCTGCAATCGCACGCTCACGGATGGTCTTGGTATTGTCTGGCACCAGCAACTCTTCAGTGACCTCAAATACGCGGCCAATACCTGAACAAGTTGGGCAAGCACCATCTGGCGTATTGGGAGAGAAAGCATCGGCGTAGAGTATTCCTTGATCTGCCGGATATTCTCCTGCTCGTGAGTACAGCATGCGCAGGCCATTGGATATCGTCGTAACGCTACCCACAGACGAGCGCACTGAAGGCGTACCTCGCTTCTGCTGTAAAGCGACTGCTGGTGGTAACCCTTCTATAGAATCAACGTCTGGCTCATCGACCTGATCAATGAGTCGTCTGGCATAAGGCGATACAGAATCAAGATAACGGCGTTGTGACTCGGCAAATAGTGTACCGAATGCTAATGACGACTTGCCTGAGCCTGAGATACCAGTAAAGACCACCAAGGCATTACGAGGTAAGTCAACATCAACGTTCTTCAAATTGTGTACGCGTGCGCCTCTGACCTGAATATTGTCTTGATCAGGGTTATAAAGGGCATTTCTCACTGTGCTTGTTTTACTTGTTTTTTCTTCTAATTTTTCTGAATTTGCCATAGCGTTATTGTTCCTATCGAATCGTTGTTTATTCCTAACGTGCTTAGTTTTCTTTACTTGATTAGTTGTCTTTATTTAATTAGCAGAAAGGTTAACACGTACTCATACATAGCCATGGCTAGGCTTACATATCAATAGCATAGATAGACAAAACGATAACTCAAGTCACCCAATCATTAATAATAAAAAACCCGCATCAACGCGGGTTTTGTTTAGCAAAAAAGACTATCAGGATAATGGTGACTTGGAGATTAAGACACCACCAAGCGCATCAATTGGGTACTAATATAACCACCAAATGTCCCTACTGCGTAACCTAAAATACCTAAAAACACTCCTACTGGTGCTAGCGATGGATGAAATGCCGTAGCGACAATCGGTGCTGAGGATGCACCGCCAGTATTGGCATTAGAGCCAACTGCCAAAAAGAAGAACGGTGCTCGAATGATTCTAGCGACAGCAAAGATAATCACGACATGGATGCTCATCCATAGTAAGCCGATTAACAGTAAACACCACTGTGAGACAATACCAGCCAGATTGATTTGCATACCGATTGCGGCGATTAATACAAAGATAAATACCGTGCCGATTTTTGATGCGCCAACATGATCTAACCTACGTATCTTAGTGAACGAAAATATAACACCTATTACCGTAATAATTACCACCATCCAAAAGAACGAGCTGGCAAAGCTATACTGAACGGCCCAACTATAAGGGGCAAAGAAATCTGCAATCTGGCCACCGACAAAGTGCGCCACTCCGACCATGGCAAAGCATAAACCAAACATCACCATCAAATCATTGATGGTTGCTGGGCGGGCATGATCACGCTCATAGCTTTCAACTGCTTTGACTACTTTATCAATGCTACTGGTATCCGCTCGCAAAAAGCGGTCTATCTTGTCGCTATGTTTCGCCATTAACAAAATAGCCAGCAGCCACAATGAGGCATTGGTAGTATCAACCAAAATCATCATACCAAACAAATCATCACTGACCCCAAACAGCTCCTTCATTGCCGCTTGGTTGGCTGCGCCGCCGATCCAACTGCCCGCTACGGCCGAGAACCCACGCCATAACGTATCATCGGTAAACATCGCAGGCGATATCCACTTAGCGACTCCCAAACTGATCGGGCCACTGATGACGATAGCAATACTGGCAGCAAAAAACATCGCGATTGCTTTCCAGCCTAAGCCCAGTATTTTAGGCACATCCATGGACAAGGTCATCAACAGCAAACTTGCTGGCAGTAAGTAAGTGGCAGTAAAACCATAAATCTGCGAACCAATACCATCGGCAAACACGCCTAAGCTATTTAGAGTAGCTGGTATAAAGCAGCAAAGCACAATACCAGGCAATATGGCATAAAATCGACGCCAAAATTTACCCGGTAAGCCTTGGGTATAAAAAACCAGACCAATAATGGCCATGATGATGCCAAAGGCTAATGGCAAATTATCAATTGCTAAGTTTGAGGTGGCAGGCATCAAGGCGCTCCAAGAGTTACAACGGGCAAAAGTAAATCAGTATAGACAAGGCAAAAAACTCCTGCAAGCAGCCATGGACTATTAGCTAGGATTTGCCGAGTAGTATTTGACGGAATAAATAGCAAGGTAACGGTTAGGCAAGTAAGGGCATAAAGTAATCATGGCGCAATATAAAACAGGTAAACACAAAAAAGCCAGATAACAAGTATCTGGCTTTTTCAATGCTATCTTTAGACGATTAATGAATCAATGATTTTAATCGTCAAATATAGCTGTATTACGAGTTGTTACCACGGTTGCCGCCGTTTGGACGACCTTGGCCACGGCTGTCAGAACGACCAGCTGGACGACCTTGGCTGCCGCTTGGACGACCGCGACCAGTTGCAGCACGCTCACCACGTGGAACGCCATTGCTATCACCGCGGCTTGGGCCACCAGTGCGCTTGCCTTGATACGGCTTGCCACCTGAACGCTCATTTGGTTTGCCTGACGTGTCACGTGGCTTACCTTGATAACCGCTGTCATTGCTAGCGCGTTGACCAGTTGGAGCGCTGTCGCTTGAACGACCACGACCTTGACCACCACCGCTAGATTTACCAGCATAGCCACCGCCTGAACGACCACGGCCTTGACCGCCACCGCCGTTAGAACGACCACGACCACGGCCACGACCATTACCTTTGTTTTCGCTAGGTACGTAAGTTTTCTTAGGCTCCATACCTTCGATGATACATACTTCCATTTTGCGATCTAGATAACGGTTGATAGCGTTAAGCTGTGGACGATCATCCATGCTACATAGGCTGATAGCAACACCAGTACGACCAGCACGACCACAACGACCGATACGATGGACGTAATCTTCAGTCTGACGCGGCAAGTCATAGTTGATAACGTGCGAGATAGCTGGGATGTCTAGACCACGTGCAGCAACGTCAGTCGCTACTAGGATTTTTACTTTACCATTACGCAAGTCTTGAACGATACGGTTACGCTTGCTCTGTGGCAAGTCACCATGTAGGAAGCTTGCTTTATGGCCCGCTTCTTGTAGCTGCTTAGCCAGTTTTTCAGTGCTACGTTTGGTAGCAGCAAAGATAATGATCTGTTCCATATCTTGCTGGCAAACGATTTTATCAAGTAAACGGTTTTTGTGATCAAAATCATCACAGTAGTACACTTTTTCTTCGATGTGTGCAGATTCTACTTTGATTGATACGCGCTCAGGGTTCTTAGTGAAGCTGGCAGCGATTTTACCTACTGGGCCATCCCAAGTTGCTGAACACATGATCGTTTGACGATCGATTGGTGCTGCACGAAGGATATCACTAATGTCATCAGCAAAACCCATGTCTAGCATACGGTCAGCTTCGTCAAGTACCAATACTTCTAGGTTTGACAAATCAACGCGACCTGCATTGATATGGTCAAGTAGACGACCAGGAGTTGCAACGATTACTTGAACGCCCTTTTTCAAAGCAGTGATCTGACCGTTGTATGGTGCGCCGCCAACTAGTGGTACACAAAATAGACCGCGCATGTCTTTAGAGTAAGTGCGAACGCTATCATGTACTTGCTGAGCAAGTTCACGCGTTGGCGTTAGGATAAGTGCTTTGGTTAGTTTGTCAAAGCTAGTGGCACGGCTCAAACGGTCAAGTACAGGGATAACGAAAGCCGCTGTTTTACCACTACCCGTTTGCGCTGACAATAAAAGGTCACGACCTGCTAGAGCAAAAGGAATAGCTTGTTCTTGAATAGGGGTTGGGTTGGTATAGCCACTGCGATCAAGCGCAGTAAGAATTGGCTTAGCAATGCCAAGATCAGTAAAAGTGATTTTGTTTTCCTCAGTGGCGTCAGTAGCAGCCGCTTGAGTATTGTTATCAGTATTTGGAGTGTCAGTGCTTTCGATGATGCCGTTTTCAGCGGCGATTGCAGATAAGATGTCAGTCATAAGAATCCTTGGTAAGTATAAGTTGCTGTAAATTCAGCAAACTTGATGCATACCACTGATAACCGTTCACCACGCTGCTCTTATTAGCATTACCGAGCAATATAAAATTGTCGATAATTAGAAACCAAGCCAATAGAGCTTAGCGTCTTTATAATAAATGCGTTCGTGCTGTCTGACGTATTTTGGTGGTAGTGCCGAGTGTCTTATCCTTGCTTGATATACGCTCATTACCAATGCTTTGTCCAAAGCAGATAAAGGCAAACAGCAACCAATCTAGACCCTAGTTATAGGCCAGTAGATAAGATATGAGTCAAAAATAACTGATATTTTTAAAGGTTATTTAAGTACACAAAATCATCGGCAACAATTACTTATGGTCATCCTAGACCCAAAATCGCAGGCGATGTTATCAATCTCATAATTCACGAAAGCCTAAGCTAACGTGGCGACGCAGTATAGCACAATAAAAAAATATATGTACCTATTTCTTCAATTACTGAGTAAATAAGCACTAACAGTGTTGATAATAAACAAGTTTAGTTGTTTTATTTAATAACTACAGCAGAATTGAATAACTAAAGCAAATGAGCTACTCACTATTTATCTATCGTACTACTTTGACTTCTGTTACATAAGTAGGTAGCTGCCATGCCCCGCCCGCCTCGATTAAGCGGCAAAGTCCAGTGGTGCTTTCATGGCTTTTTTCAAATGCACGGCCCGTCCATAGCCAATCGGTTTTGCTCATGCAATCACCGATGCCGCGACCTTTTTGTACAGAGGTAAGCTTGCCTTTATCGTAGCCAGTAGCATTGGTCGTAACCAACGTTGGCTTATAAGGTTTACTATCATTGAGCACCCAAACCCCTGCTCCAGCGTTATAAGCGCCTGTCCAGCACTCATGCTGTGCCAACAGCTGAGAGCCATTTAGACGACTGATACGCCAAGGTGATTTGTCTGAAAGATTGGGACAAACGCTGTCTGCATCTTTCATTGTGCCTTTTACCAACGCTGCCAACTGAGAGGACCTCATTACAAACTTTTTGTCATTACCATCGTCCGCTTTGGCGCTTGGAACGATGAACTGCAGTACTGGCGCGGCTTTGGGAGGTAATATACCGCCACTAGATTTAGCAGCATCGTCATTTTTGATAAAAGCACTGGATGTACCAACGCGACCTTGGAACTCATCGGCTTTTAGCATAGCAGCACTGGCACCTTTGTCAGAGAGCTGCCAACGTGAATTGCGCAAGGCCAACGTAATCTTACTAGATTTGGTCAACGCCTCTAATAATGCAGTTACCTGCGCTTGAGTAAGCTCAGCGTTACCTGCAGCGGCTGAATATGGCTTCGTCTCACCATAATCCTTGTCATTAATAAACAACGAGATGCGATGACGATTACCGAGCTGCATTAGGGCTTTAGACGAGCTGTCCTTTGCCCCGCCAAGCTTTACTTTACCATCCACGCCAGCATTCGCACCTGCGCGGCGTACGAGCAATATAGAAACAGGGAACTCGCTGTTATTCTCTGCTTGATACCCTGCCAGCCGGCATGTACGCGTATTATCACAAGCGACTTGCCAGTCTTGACTGGTAAACTCAGTCGATGTACTGGCCATACTGGTGGTACTAAATAAAGCGGTACTAAGCGCTGCAAGTACAGGCAGTAATATTTTATTTTTTATCATATAGGTGGGTTGTTCTTTTATTTTTTTAGGTATGTTTTCTGAGTAATACTCTACAATGATGTTTTTGGGATTTTTATTAAACTGGGCACTATCTTTATAGCTATTGTCATCATACTTATTATCGTCATAGGTAATCCCTGACCTACTAACACCAGTTAAATCAACGCCTTTTGATAGCGACATATTGTTTATATAATTATTGTCTTTCATAATCATCACCTTTCAGTAGAAGAAGTATAAACACCTGTCTATTGTAATGGTGCTCGGCTATCTTAACGCACTAGTGTTTCTATCTGTTGTACTAATGTATCATTTTGTAAATACAAAAGGAAGACCTAGCATACGTTATATTCATTTTTATGAATATATAAAAAGGCTGATAAGCTATTTGCTTATCAGCCTTGCTGCTCTGTTTAAGGTTTATTTATGCTTAAACTGTACTGTTAGATCTAAGCTGTACTGAGTACTTAGTTTAGTCGATTGGTTTTAGCTCTAGCGCTACTGCACGTTTGACCGCAGGACGTTCGGCGATTTTCTTAGCCCAACGCTGCAAGTGTTTGTAGTCTTCTACTTGCAAAAACTCTGCTGCGTCATAGAGCTTACCTAGTGCCAACTGACCATACCAAGACCAGACAATCATATCCGCAATGTTGTAATCAGATTCATCATTGCCGCATAGGTACTCATGGTCTTTTAGATGCGTATCTAATACATCGAGCTGACGCTTGGTTTCCATCGTATAGCGATTAATTGGATATTCTAGAGGTTCAGGCGCATACGCATAAAAGTGCCCAAAGCCGCCACCTAAGAAAGGCGCGCTACCCATTTGCCACATAATCCAAGACAGACAATCTGCTCGCGCTTTGCCAGTAGCCAGTGGCAGAAATTTATCAAACTTTTCTGCTAGATACATTAGGATAGCGCCTGACTCAAAGAGTGCTATCGGCTCCCCCGCTGTATCAGTAGAATGATCGACCAAGGCTGGAATCTTTGAATTGGGGTTTATCTCTACGAACCCTGAGCCAAACTGCTCGCCTTTAGAAATATCGATTTTGTAGGCATCATATGCTGCCCCATCAATACCAAGCTCTGCCAGCTCTTCTAATAGTATGTTTACCTTGACACCATTTGGTGTATTTAACGAGTACAGCTGTAACGGGGCATCACCAACGGGCAGCTCTTTATCATAGCGAGCTCCAGACGTTGGACTATTAATACTAGCAAACTTGCCGCCGTTGTCTTTATCTTGCGTCCAAACTTTTGGTGGTACGTATTTATTATTATCTTGACTCATAATTTATCCTCGGTTTGTATTTATGACTGCCGCGAAGGTTTACTATAACGAGAACTCGTAACGATATTAAAGTCCTCTCTTGTAATCAATGTTGTGTTTCTACTGCCAAAGTAAATAGAGACGAGCTATTAGCACGCATCGAATTTTTTGTCTTATTTCACCTCTTTGCCTTTTTATTAGCTACCTTTCGCATCGTTGCTCTTATATAAGTTATCTTATATAAGTTATCTTATATTAGTTACTTTGAGTCACTTTTATTATGAGTTAAGCTTTCTTATACTACTCAGCTTGCATAGTGATCTGTTCGCAAATCCGCTATTTTCTTACTTCATAACGAGACGTTCAATGGGACTCACATGGTAACGCTCACCCCGACTCAAGATAAATACTTACCCTATGTGCTAGCGGTAGCGCTATTTATGCAGATTTTAGACGCTACTATTTTGAATACCTCGTTGCCACAAATGGCGCAAGCACT
This sequence comes from Psychrobacter sp. Ps2, assembly GCF_022129405.1. NCBI lineage: Bacteria > Pseudomonadati > Pseudomonadota > Gammaproteobacteria > Moraxellales > Moraxellaceae > Psychrobacter > Psychrobacter sp. Ps2. The sequence continues at coordinate 95,078 of NZ_JADQAM010000060.1, forward strand.
GGGTGAGTCACCATTGAAGATGCAATGGGCCGTCATCAGCTATGCATTAACCTTGGCGATTTTTATCCCTATCAGTGGTTTTTTAGCGGATAAATATGGCACACGCCGCGTATTTCTATCCGCGGTCATCATTTTTTGTATTGGCTCATTACTGTGTGCTACATCGCAAACGCTAGATTTTTTGGTTGCCTCACGTGTGGTACAGGGTATCGGCGGTGCCATGATGACGCCTGTCGCTCGTTTGATATTGGTTAAGTCTTATCCGCGCAATAAGCTGCTCACTGTGATGAATTTCGCTGTGATACCAGCGTTGGTTGCACCGCTAGTCGGTCCAGTATTAGGCGGCTATATCGTGCAATATGCTAGCTGGCATTGGATATTTTCGATCAATATACCGATGGGTGTGGCAGGTTTTATTATGGGCAAAAAACTGGTTCCAGCGCTATTTGAAGATACCAAGCGTCTTGATTGGACAGGGTTTGTATTGTTTGCTGCCGCTGCTTGCGGGTTCACACTGGCTGTCGAGTTTGGTTCACAGATAGGTCGCGGGGTTTATGGGTTGTTGCTTGGGTTGGCCGCAAGTCTATTGATCGGCGCGTATGTCTGGCATGCCAAACGGCGAGCAGCTCCCCTGTTTCCACTCAGCTTGTTTGATATTCGCACCTTTCGAATCGGTATTACAGGCAACTTGTTTACGCGGCTTGGTATCAGTGCCGTGCCCTTTTTGCTGCCCTTATTACTACAAGTGGTGTTTGAGTACTCACCTTCGCAGGCAGGTTGGCTACTTGCCCCGATTGCGGTTGGTGCTATAGGTATTAAACCTTGGGTTAGCAAGATTATTCAGCGGTTTAGCTATCGTAAGGTGCTGGTCTACAATACCTTGTTTATGGGTTCGCTTATCATTGTGCTAGCGCAGTTTAATGATGCCTCGCAGTGGCTATGGTTTATACCTATTCTGACCATCATGGGTGCCTGTAACTCCATGCAGTTCAGTGCGATGAATACGATTACGATTGGCGATTTACAGGGCACACAAACCAGTAGTGGTAACAGCTTAATGGCAGTTAATCAGCAGCTAGCGATTAGCTTTGGTATTGCGTTCGGTGCTGCTGTATTGAATCTATTACGTGAGCGTCTACAGATGGATACACTAGTAGCGTTCCAAACCACTTATTGGATATTGGGCATTTTGACCATTCTCTCGGGGCTGTATTTTTTACGTTTAAAACCTGAGGATGGCCGCGGTTTATACTAGGGCGTGTCTTCAATCGAGAAAAGCTTTCTATTAAGTGAGACTTTACGTACGACACATCTCTATTCTATATAGCCGAAACGTTAAAAATAGCTTATCTATAGACAGAGAAAAGCCAGTAAGCGATTGGATTATCAATCTCATACTGGCTTTTTATTACGACTTACATCAATAGTTAATACTATTATGCGTCATCATCACTCATTTGCGATTGGATGTAGCGCTCTACACCAATACTCTCGATTAAGTCCTGCTGCGTCTCTAACCAATCTTCATACTCTTCATTGCCATCTTTTAGCGTGACTAATAGCTGGCGAGAAACATAGTCCGACTTTGTCTCACATAAGGTGACGGCATCAGTAATAATATCGAATTTTTGTCTCTCAAGGCGTAGGTTGCACTCAATGATTTCTGGTACATCTTCGCCAACCAATACTTTGCCCAGTTCTTGCAAGTTTGGCAAACCGCCTAGCAATAAAATACGAGCGATTAGGTCGTCTGACCATTTCATCTCAGCAATAGATTGCTTATATAATGAGTCATTAAGTGCTTCTAGCCCCCAATGACGTGCAATACGTGCATGCAAAAAATACTGGTTGATGGCAATCAGTGATTGCCCAAGTACTTTATTTAACGCGCGAATAACTTCTTTATCCCCTGTCATTACCTTTCTCCCTTAATCTCTGTTATTTATGCTAAATACTGTGAATGCTATTCATACGTAGGATGATATCAGACAATATTAGGAGTGACTTCAGCCACTTGGCTTTGTAGGTAATTCGGTAGACCAATCATGTCGATGAGACGGAGCTGCTGCTCAAGCCAATGCGCATGATCTTCTTCGGTGTCTTTCAGTTGCTCGACCAACATCTCACGCGTGACATAGTCATGCTCTGCTTCGCAAAGTGCAATACCTTCTTTTAGATGCTTTTGTACTTGATACTCTAAATCTAGGTCAAACTGCAACATCTCAGGGACAGTCGCACCAATATGGATAGCATCGACAGACATCTTTGGCGTGCCACTCAACATCAAGATACGGCGAATGATATTCTGTGCGTGTAGCGTTTCGTCTTCCATTTCATGATGGATACGGTCGTATAACTTGCCATAGTGCCACTCAGCATACATCTCTGAATGGATAAAATATTGGTCACGAGCGGCAAGCTCACCACCTAGTAAGAAATTCAAATAATCAATGACTTTCTGGCTACCTATCATAACGCGTACTCCCCTATTTATTTTTACCGATCACCATATATCCACAATTTATTATATAAGGATAGCATAATTGGCGAACTGATCAGTAAAAATCAAAATCAATAAAATGGCTTCTAATCTTAGGTAAATATAGTAGCATACAGGCGCAGTATAGGGTGTAACGTTATGAACTAAGAATAAGATGCTAATTGAGAATCATAATTAGCTACAACTAGTATTGATATGTGTTATGTAACATGTTGGCGTTTGAGTGAGATTATATGGACGCTTGCACCCGACCCTTTAGGTATAATAAAGTTAGATACAGAATATTGAATATATTTTATCGTATTATATTACAAGGTATATAATTGATAATATTTAAACAGCGTATGCTAGATTGTCGAGTTTTGCATGGTGTTCGTCTAGGTAGTCATTGACCATCGGCTCACAACAGCCACAGCACGTTGCTACATCGAGCGTATCTTTTAGACCATCGAGCGTATCAACACCTGCAGCAATAGCTGCTTTGATTTGCTTTTCTTTTACGTTGTTGCAGATACATACGTACATGGATTGGCTCCTCGGAATACCACTATTCGATAATGACGGCATACGACACTTATATAAAAACCTTTGTGATAAGTGTCATTGATAAACGGATAATTTACTGTTTTTTAGCAATGAAAACTTAGTCGTTGAAATCACGTTTATCGCTTGCAGTATAATAACGATAATTATTATCATTTTCAATCACATTCGATATATTTATTTTTCGAGACAGTATCCTTATATTACAGGCAGTTCATTTATGTAAGTGGATATAAGTGTGCGTGTAACCGAATATTGTCAAAGGTAGTGAATTGACGATGAACTGTAAATTTGATTATTTTTTAATCGATTTTGTAGATAACTGCTGTTATATTGAACCCCTATTAACGAAGCCCATTGGAATTCACCTATGTCTGATAATAATTTTACGATACGACCTATCGATTTATTCAAAGTCCTATCTGATCCGACACGTCTAAAAATATTTCAAATTCTTTTTAAAAAAGAAGCACGTTGCGTGGGTGATTTGGTAGATATGCTGGACCAGCCACAACCAACGATATCACGCCACCTAAACCATTTGAAAAAATTGGGTATTTTGAGCTGTGTACGTGATGGTACTTGGATGTGGTATGAGGTCGCTGATGATTTACCAGATTGGTGTCAAGATATCTTGGACATCACCTACGAGCAAATCACTCCTAGAGGCACTAGTAGAGATGTATCAGATCTTGCTTAGACACTAGTGTCCGCTTAGATTTTTGGTTCTTTGACTGTGCTTTATAAAAAGCGTTAAAGACCATAAATCTGCGGCAATGCTCCAGACCAAAAAAGACCTACTTTCGTAGGTCTTTTTTTTGCTCAACTATTGATAATTTGACTTAAATTGCGCTAGATCAAATGCTTATACAAGATCTAAGAAGTCGCTAATAAAGGCATTGGCTGGCTGGTGTATTAGCTCTTCTGAAGTGCCTACCTGCTCTACTCGGCCCTGATTCATCACGACGATCTCATCTGATACCGCACGTGCCTCTTCTTGATCGTGCGTTACCATGATACTGGTGATACCAAGGTCGTGGTGGATGTTTTTTAGCCATGTGCGCAGCTCTTTACGGACTTTGGCATCTAGTGCACCAAACGGCTCATCTAGCAGCAACAGCTTCGGTTTGACAGCAAGTGCACGTGCTAAGGCAATGCGCTGACGCTGACCACCTGATAGCTGATGTGGATAAGCATTGGCAACTTGTGGTAGCTGTACAAGGTCTAAGAGCTCTGCCACACGCTTATTGATATCAGCTTTGCTTGGGCGTTCGTTTTTTGGCAACAAAGTCAATCCAAAGGCCACATTGTCCGCGATGTTTTTATGGCGAAACAGCGCATAATGCTGAAACATAAAGCCAATATGGCGCTTTTGAACTGGGGTATTAGTCACATCTAGCTCATCAAACAATACCTGTCCAGAGTCAGCATATTCCAGACCTGCGATAATACGTAGCAAGGTGGTCTTACCGCAGCCTGATGGACCTAGCAACGTCGTCAGTTTGCCAGTCGGCACAGTGATATTGATATTGTCCAAAGCCGTAAAATTGCCGAATTTTTTATTAACGTTGCGAATCTCAATGCTCATAATCGTATCTCTTATTATATCTTTTGTCGTATCGTGGCAAGTAGCTGAGTAGCGACTGCATCCGTAGTATTAACATCATTTATCAGATAATGGCAGTTATACCTTGCCAGTACTGTCCGCACTCGTCGATTCAGTGGCGGCAGTGGCGTTAGCACTTACTGGCAGCTCAGGTGCACTGGCAAGCCGCTCAGACTTGGCAAATTTACGCTCTTGTATCTTGGTCATGACTTGCTGAATCAGTAGCGTCACTAAGGCAAGTGCAGCCAATATGCTCGATAAGGCAAACGCAGCGGTAAAGTTATAATCGTTATAGGCAATCTCAACCAATAGCGGCATGGTGTTAGTCTCGCCGCGAATGTGACCAGATACCACACTGACGGCACCAAACTCACCCATCGCGCGCGCATTAGTCAGAATCAAACCATATAGCAGCGCCCATTTGATATTAGGCAGTGTCACATGCCAAAACGTCTGCCAACCAGTCGCGCCTAAGGTTAACGCTGCTTGCTCCTCAGAATCGCCTTGAGTCTGCATCAATGGGATCAGCTCACGCGCAACAAAAGGAAAGGTCACAAATAGCGTCGCCAAAATGATACCAGGTACTGCATATATTACTTGGAAACCCATACTCTCAAGCCAGCCGCCGATAGTAGAGTTCAGTCCAAACAGCAACACAAACATCAAACCTGCAACCACTGGTGATACCGAAAATGGCAAATCTAGTAAAGTGGTGACCAGCTGCTTACCTTTAAACTGATAGCGCGTGACCAACCATGCAATTGCGATGCCCATTACCATATTAATTGGTAAGACAATCGCCGCTGTGATCAATGTCAGTTTGATGGCTTGCAAAGCTTCAGGGTCTACTAATGAAGCAATATATAGCTGCCAACCATTTTTAAAGGCTTCGTAAAACACAGCCAGTAATGGAATGACCAACATGACAATCATGAATAGCACCGCAATGGCAATAAAGGTACGGCGTATCCATGGGGTATCTTTGGTCGCAGCGTTGCTTTGGTAGTCGTAGCTATTAGATATTTGCATATTAGCGAGCTCCTACACGGCGCGACAGTTTCCACTGCATAATATTGATGGTCAGCAAGATGACAAATGATATGAGTAGCATAAATAGTGCAACCGCAGAAGCACCTTGAATATCAAACTGCTCAAGCTTACTGATAATAATGAGCGGTAAAATCTCAGACTGCATCGGAATATTGCCCGCGATAAAGATAACTGAACCATACTCGCCAGTGGCACGAGCAAACATCATACCTGCACCCATCAGCAAGGCTGGCAATAACTCCGGCAAAATCACTTTACGAAAAGTTGTCAAACGATTAGCGCCCAATACTGCAGCCGCTTCTTCAAACTCAACAGACAGCTCAGCAAGTACGGGCTGCACCGCACGGACAATAAAGGGGAAGCTCACCACAACCAGTGCTAGCCAAATACCTATCGGCGTAAAGGCAACCTGAATATCGAACTTGGCAAACCATTGACCAATCAAACCATTAGGTGCATATAAAGTGGCAAGCGAGATACCTGTAACGGCCGTTGGTAGTGCAAATGGTAAATCAACCAAGGCATTAATCAGTGACTTACCCCAAAACTCATAGCGGACAAGTACCCACGCAACCAGTGTACCAAAGACCATATTGGTCAGCATCGCCAAAAACGACATCCATAAGCTGAGCTTAATTGCAGCAGTGACTTGCGGCTGGGTGATGGTTTCCCAAAAACCCGTCCAACCCATCTGAGTTGTGGTATAGGCCATCATGGCAAACGGTAGCACCACCAATAACGACAAGCTAAAGACAGTAATACCCATGCTCAGACCGAACCCGGGTAGCACATTGCGCTGACGCAAACGGGTCAGCCAACCTTTTTTATTGCCGGGCTTACTGGCAGAAGAAGATGTTGCACTCATAGTGATGTCCTATTGCCTAACTGATGGTATTTAGCGAGGGTGCTCACTGTAAGACCATTATTACCATTGTTATCAAAATTATTATTGGTCGGCTTATGATATAAAGGACATAGTGCGTACGACCATGTCCTTTATGGGGTGCTTCATGACTGACTGTACGAATAATTGAGTTAATCCGTTCCAGCGGTTAGCGCAGTAGCTGCTCTAAGTACTTAGCAAGTGATTACTGAGGCGCGTTAATTGCCAATTGGTCAAATACACCGCCATCGCTGAAGTAAGTGCTCATGATCTCATCCCACGTACCAAAGGCATCATTCGGGCGGAAAGTCTCAACTGGCGGTAATTTGTCACCGTTTTTGTCAAGAACGCTCTTAACGCTAGGACGTAGATATAGATTGGCCGCTAGCTGCTGAGCAGGCTCACTCCATAAGTAATCAAGGTACGCTTTGGCAGCGTCTGTAGTGCCTTTTTTATCTGTTACCGTCTTCACAACTGCTACAGGGCTTTCTGATTTAATTGAGTATTTTGGATAAACGATGTCTACTTGACCTGCGCCAAAATCAGTCGCTGCAAGGTTGGCTTCGTTTTCAAAAGTAACCAATACATCACCAATACCGCGCTGTACGAAAGTCGTTGTCGCGGCACGTCCGCCGTTTTCATAGACTTTGACATTTTTTAGCATGTCTTTTACGTAGCCTTTAGCTTTTGTTTCATCTTCATTAAAAGCATGTAGACCATAACCATAAGCACCCAAGAACGCATAACGACCGTTACCTGTCACTTTTGGATTGGCCATGACAATCTCAACACCGTCTTTGGTCAAATCTTCCCAGTCTTTGATGTTTTTTGGATTGTCTTTACGTACCAAAAATACGATCGTACTGGTAAACGGCACTGCGTTGTCTGGGAATTTGCTTTCCCAATCTGACTCAACCAAGCCTTTTTTCTCAAGCAGCTCAATATCAGAGCCTTGGTTCATGGTAGCAACATCGGCTTGTAGACCGTTGGCAACAGACAATGCCTGTTTGCTTGAGCCGCCATGTGATTGTTTGATTAAGATATTGCTGTTTGGGTTCTCAGCTTTGTAGTGCTCAACAAACAACGGGTTGTAGTCTTTGTAGAAATCACGTGCCACATCGTATGAGACATTAAGTAGCTCGATATTTTGCCCTTCTGTCGTCGCTGAACCATCAGCTGCGGCCTCAGTAGTCTCACTGTTGCTACAACCAGCTAGACCAAGAGTCAAAGCAACGCCAGCAATACTCAAGGCACTAAGAGTTTTACTTTTCTGTTGATAAAGAGCTACGTCTGTCATAAATACCTCAAAGATGTCTGTTGTGTAATGCAAGTATGCTAACAGCGCCATCTTATTATGTTTAATGATGAATATGCGTATGTTATTGCCAAAAGGGAATAACCAGTAAACAAAGCCAGATATATCAATAAGTTGTTAAAAGAATCTGTATGTATAACTGACTGTTTGTTTATTGATGGTTTTAATACTGGCATGCGCCCTATCTATCTTGTCCGCGTTTCATTGAAAGCGGCTAAGATAGATAGTTCTATAAACTGAGAATTAACGACTAATTCGTGGTTGCCAGCTGATCAAAGCGGCCGCCATCTACAAAGAAAGCATCCATAATCTCTGCCCATGAGCCAAACACAGCCACAGGTTCAAACGTTTCAATATCAGGCAAAGTATCTTTGTGAGCAGCTAGGATTTGCTCATCACTTGGACGCATATACATTTTTGCCATGAGCTCTTGGGCAGGCTTATCCCATAAGCCTTTCAGATAAGCACTAGCTGCTTCCGTCTTACCAGATTTTTCAGTCACTGCCGTTACGACCGCTACCGGGTTGGCAATCGTAATCGAATAGCTCGGATATACGATGTCAACGTTACCCTTTGCAAATTGTTGGGCAGTCAAATGTGCTTCGTTTTCAGTCGTGATCAACACATCCCCTAGACCACGCTGAGTAAAGCTGGTCGTTGCAGCGCGCGCCCCATTGTCATAAGTGACCACGTTTGCCAGCAACTTCTTGATAAAGTCATTGGTTTTTACAGGATTTTCATTACTGCTTTCTTTGAATTGGTGCAAGCCGTAGCCATAAGCACCCAAAAAGGCATAACGCGCCGTGCCACTGGTTTTCGGATTCGGGATGACCACATCGATATCATTACGGGCCAAATCTGACCAGTCTTTGATATTTTTTGGATTACCAGCGCGAACCAGTAGCACCATGGTGCTGGTGTACGGCACGGCATTATTTGGTAGTGCTTGCTGCCAGTCAGCAGCGACTAAGCCTTTTTCCACCAATAGATTCATATCGCTCTCTTGGTTAAAGGTCACCACATCCGCTTGCAGACCATTGGCAACAGAGAGCGCTTGCTTACTAGAGCCGCCATGTGACTGATTGATATTTACTTTGCTATTTGGGTGAGTCTTCTGGTAGTCGGTACTGAATAAGGTGTTGTAGTCTTTATAAAAGTCGCGCGACACATCATAGGAGACGTTGAGTAGATTAATATCCTGTGTCCCGCCACTGGCACTATTTGCCGTGTCATCTTGCGTCGCTTCTGTTGGACTGCAGCCTGTCATTATCATCGCTGCTGCAAACATGCCGCTGGTGGCAAGTACACGTGCTTTTACAGGCTTATTATTAGTTGATTGAATGCTAGCAATGCTGATTTGTTGAAATTTTTTTTGCATGATGCTCTCGATAAAAGTAGTAGAAGCGTTTTGTCAAAATCTTGACCATCATCACAGGGCCTACAATCTTTTGAGTTCAGTTGTCGGGATGATGCAAGCTATGCTAGCAGCATAAATAGCAAACGCTTAGTGACGAATTAGCTTATCGACTAGTGAAGTTGGCATAAGTGATAGGAGCAATCGTTTTGCATCATTAAGAATAAAATGGGTTGAGTAGTTGCTGGCAGGTTTATTAAGTAGACTATGATTTGGGTAGGCTGTACCATTATTTGTACGTCATAAAGTTTGCTGTATTAATGATACTTTCATTATTCCGATACTATGCAAACCTTACCCTCCTACTTGACCAAAGGCCCTTATATGAATACTTCATACCATCAATTTCGTTCTATTGTAGGGCTAATAATGATGACCTCTACCCTAGCTGCTTTAACAGGCTGTAATAGTATGTCGCCTACTGTTGATAGCGATAGCCACAGCAGGGTTAAATCAGTTGCCAGTACAACATCTGCTTTGCCAGCTATTCAAAATAATGATTTGGGTGACAATGTCTCAGCAGACAGATTTCCAATAGATAAAGTTTCAACAAACAAGGTTTCAGCGGATTACGCTACTGCCGACTACGACAAACGAGCACAAGGCTATGATTGGGTTGGCGTGATGGTACGAGCAGATGGTGATCGACAGATTGACATTAAAGTTCGCTCACGCAGCGATATCAAAAAACCTACTTGTCACTTCGATGGTAAGGCAACACTCATGGGGCAAGATACTGCTCACGGTACGATTTTCCAGGCAAAGGTAAATGGCAGCACTGCTTTTTTCCAATTTAAAGACGACTCCATCATCATCGACAGCCCAGATAAGTATGCACTGAACTATTTTTGCTCAGGTGGCGGCTCGCTTGCTGGAGAATATAAAAAGCTGGCAACAAATTTGGAGATTTAATAGACAGCGCTAACATGAGTTAAGGCGTGTTTTTCATTTCAAAAGTAGTGATAAAAACAAAAAGGTGCCAGACAATAAGTCTGACACCTTTTTTATGATTGGCTTAGTACGAGTTATTTATACTGATGATCTGCCCTTATACCGCAGATGCACCCGTTAATTTAACCTCAGCACGCTCTTCTTTTGCGATGCCAGCATAGTAGTCACGCAAAATCTGTAACACTTCTGGACGGCTAAAGTTATCTGGTACATCTTCGTCTTCTGATAGTGCTTTACGCAGCTTAGTACCTGATACTTTAACGTGCTCAGAGGCGTCATGCGGGCAAGTCTTATCAGAGGCCATCGCATTACAAGCGTTACACCAGAACGTCCAGCCGATTTTGAGCGGCTGAGTGATAAGATCATCTTTACCAACGTGCTCAAAAATCGTTTGCGCATCAAACGCACCGTAGTAATCGCCGACACCCGCATGATCACGACCGACAATCAGGTGGCTACAGCCATAGTTTTGACGGAATAGCGCATGTAACAATGCTTCACGTGGACCAGCATAGCGCATATCCAACGGATAACCTGCTTGGATAACGGTATCTTGTCTAAAGTAGTTATCGATCAAGGTCTTGATGGCTTCTTGACGAACTTCTGCTGGGATGTCACCAGGTTTCAATGCGCCTAATAATGAATGAATCAGTACACCATCACAGATTTCAATCGCAATCTTGGCCAGATACTCATGTGAACGATGCATTGGATTACGCGTCTGGAATGCAGCCACTGTTTTCCAGCCTTTAGCATCTAAAATTGCGCGCGTTTCTGCTGGCGTTTTGTAGATTTCTGGATATAGTGTTGGGAACTCGCCTTCGCTCAATACTTCAACACTACCGGCAATATTGACGGCTTCTTGGTTCAATACTTGTTGTACGCCTGGATGCTCTGAATCCGTGGTCGTAAATACTTGCTGACACTCATGCTCTTTATCGATGGTATAAGTCTCTTCTACCGTCAAGATACCCATGACTTCGCCATCTTGAGCGACCAAGGCTACTTTGTCGCCTTGACTCAAATTATCCGCAGTCTCTTTTGGCGCAGACAAAGTGATAGGAATTGGCCAAAACAAACCTGCGTTTTCACCGCTTTGCAAACGCATATTGTCTACCACGCCCTGCCAGTCCGCTTGATTCATAAAACCATTTAACGGAGTGAAACCACCAATACCGAACATGATTAAATCACCGCGCTCACGTGAGCTTAGAGTGATGGTCGGCAATGTGCTGGCAAGCTCTAATGCTTGATCACGTGCTGCACCGTTTAATAATAGTGGCTTAAGCTCTGCACTACCATGTGGTGGAACCAGCTTTGATTTGAATTGTGATTGGGTTTGGCTTTGAGTTTGAGACATATAGTTATTAAAACCTCTTATAAAAAGAATGGTTGGAAGAGATGAGCAAAAATGCAAAAGCGATTAAATGTACAAAACTGAGAAGAAAGCCGTCGCTAGATAATAAGTAGCGTACTAGCGACTGGGCATTAAATTTGATACGCATAGGCTACCTAACTTTCGTTATGAAAATTTATGCTGTGTTTGGATATGGATATGTCTGAAAGGAATTTATGTTTCTGGCTACAAGCTTATATGATGTATAGCTGAATTATTTACATTGCGAACGGCAATAAAACCTATTACACACGCAAATCATTTTCGTCGCTGATTTTAAGATTAAAAACAAAACTGAGATTACGTCATGTATCAATATAATTACGCTGATCAAACGCTAGTGGAAGAACGGGTCGCCCAGTTTCGCGACCAAACCGAGCGGTTTTTGGCAGGTGAGCTTGCCGAGGAGCAGTACTTACCACTGCGATTGCAAAACGGCTTGTATATCCAGCGTTATGCGCCTATGCTCCGTATCGCCATTCCTTACGGCTTGCTTGCCAGCTATCAGCTACGCAAGTTGGCCGAGATTACCCGTAAGTATGATAAAGGCTATGGGCACATGACCACCCGTACCAATATTCAGCTGAACTGGCCAAAACTAGAAGAAGTGCCAGACATTTTGGCTGAGCTTGCGACAGTACAGATGCATGCCATCCAAACCTCAGGTAACTGTATCCGTAATACGACAACGGATCCTTATGCGGGTATCCATAAAGAAGAAATTGCTGACCCACGCCCTTATTGTGAGATTATCCGTCAGTGGTCAACCTTCCACCCTGAGTTTGCCTTTTTACCACGTAAATTTAAAATTGCAGTCATCGGTACCGAAGCGGATCGAGCTGCGACGCAAGTCCATGATGTGGGTCTGCACGTCGTTACCAATGACGCAGGCGAGCTTGGCTTTGAAGTGATCGTTGGTGGTGGCCTCGGGCGTACCCCTATTATCGGCAAAACGATTCGCAAGTTTTTACCTCGTGAGCATTTACTAAGCTATCTCGATGCCGTTTTGCGCGTTTATAACTTGCATGGTCGCCGTGATAACAAGTACAAAGCCCGTATTAAAATTTTGGTTGATAGCTTAGGTGGCAATCAGTTTGGCAAATTGGTGGAGGCTGAGTGGGAAGCACATACTAAAGATGGCCCGCTTACCTTGACTGAAGAGAATTTTGACACCGCTGCTAGCTACTTTAGCATGCCTGATTATCAGTCATTTGATGCGCTCGCAGTACAATCAGAGTTGCAAGCACAATTGGCAGACAATAAAGATTTCGCTGATTGGTATAAGCAAAACACCGTGGCACATAAGGTGGACGGTTACCGTGCGGTAGTGATCTCTTTAAAAGCCGGACTGGTGGACGGTCGTTATGTGCCATCAGGTGACTTGAGTGATGCGCAAATGGATGCGCTTGCCGATTTGTCTGATCGTTATAGCTTTGGTGAATTGCGCGGTACGTATCAGCAAAATCTGGTTTTCGCTGATGTACAAACCAACCGCTTATACGAGCTATGGCAACAGTTGGTTGCGCTACATTTGGCCCGTCCAAATATCAATACCCTCACCGATATGATCGTCTGCCCAGGCTGGGACTTTTGCTCGCTCGCCAATGCCACAACCCACAATATCGCTGAACAAATCGAAAAGCAATTTGATGATCTCGACTATCTTTATGATTTGGGTGAAATCCGCCTCAATATGTCTGGCTGTATGAATGCCTGTGCGCATCATCATACCGGCGATATCGGTATCCTTGGTGTCGATAAAAAAGGCGAATACTGGTATCAAATCAGCCTCGGCGGAAACTCTAGTAACGACGCCAAAATCGGCAAGATATTGGGTAAAGCGGTGCCATCTGATGATGTCGCGACGACGATACAAAAGATAGTAGATGTCTATCTAGAGCAACGCGTGGCTAATGAGAATGAGGTAGAAGGCTTTGGTGAGCTGATCAATCGTATTGGCCTTGCACCCTTTAAGGAGAAGGTCTATGGGTAATCATCATGTGCTTGATAGCCATGGCGCAGACATCAGTGGCGAAGATACTTGGCAAGCGCTAGCGACAGCGCAGCTGCCTGACGGTATCGCGTTATCAAACCTGACCTTACTTGAGCTGTTACACAAACAAGAAAAAGTTGATGTACTTGTCCCACTAGCAGATTTATTAAATACTGATGGCAAACTGGCAAACGGTTTGCTAGAGCAAGTATTGGATATCCTCAAGCAGCACAGCAGCCGATTGGGTGTGTGGATCACATCCAACACCGATGCTGATGATCTGCCTGATGTAAAAGACTTTTTATTGACGCAAGACTTGATCGTCATTCATGTCCCAAGTTTTGTAGACGGTCGCGGTTTTAGTTTTGCACAGACCCTGCGTCAGCTTGGTTATGAAGGTGATATTCGCATGGCAGGCGCGTTTGGTCGTGATCAAATCGCTTATTTGCTGCGCGCTGGTGCGACCAGCTTTGTACTCAATGAGCATGATGCTAAATCTGATATTAGCCAAGCCTTCACTGCCCTAGCCAGTAGCTATGATGGTCGAGACGCTTCAGCATTACCGATGTTCTCAAAAAACTGATTTTATTATTCACTATCAAATCGCTATTTTTATATTAACAATTATTAAGGAATGTATTATGAGCCAATTACACCCAAACCTAGATATCGACCAAGCAAACCAAGATTTGCAAGGTAAATCACCTGAGCAAATCGTTGAGTGGGCATTGACGCAAGCCAAAAACCCAATCATCACCACCAACTTCCGTCCTTATGAGTCAGCGATCTTGCATTTGGTTGCCAAGCAGCGCCCTGACATCACGGTATTGTGGGTAGATTCAGGCTATAACACCGATGCGACCTATCAGTTTGCCAACAAATTAATTCGTGATCTTGATCTCAACGTCGTGACGTATATTCCAAAACAAACCGCTGCCCATCGTGACGCCACCATGAATGGCATCCCAGGCATTGACAACCCGCAACATGGCGAGTTCACTGAACAAGTGAAACTTGAGCCATTCCGCCGCGCCCTTGCTGAGCTAAAGCCTGACGTATGGTTTAACGCGATTCGTAAAGACCAAACAGAATTCCGTCAAGGGCTTGATGTACTTAGCTTATCAAAAGACGGCGTGCTAAAAGTAGCACCATTATTTGAAAAAACCGATGCAGATTTGGATGTGTACTTAGATGAGCACAACTTGCCAAACGAGCATGACTACTTTGATCCAACGAAAGTAGAAGAAAGCCGTGAGTGTGGCTTGCATACTCAGCTGTAATTTCAGCTGTTTATGAATTTGAAAAGCCCTTTCTTTTATTTAAGAAAGGGCTTTTTTCAGTTTTTCATTGGACTTAAAATTTTTTTCTACACGTTTACCTTGTCTATTAATGTAGAACCATTCACCATCTTTTTTGACATAGGCGGTACCATCTTTAAAAGGATCAATAAATGGAATGTCATCATAGTCTAATTCAATTGCTACATCACCATTTTTGTCAATAAATCCATGCTTACCGTTATCATAGACAAGTGCTAATCCGTTAATGAAGGGGAAGACCATTGCATAGTCTAGCTCTTTGACTACTTGATTCGACCTATTAATGATCATAAACTTATCATCATTATTAACGACGGCTAAACCACCTGAAAACCAAGTCACACTATAATATTCAATGGGTATCACGATATTATTTAGCCTATCTATAAATCCGAACTTTTCATTTTTTTCAACCGCTGCTAGGCCTTCTGTAAAGGAAATAGTAGAATCATATTCATAAGGAATAACTAACTTATTATTAATATCAATGTATCCATACTTCCCTTCGTTCTCAACTGCAGATAAACCCTCATTAAAACCCATTAAATCATCGTACATTATCGGAATAATTATCTGTCCCTGTTTATCAATGACTCCTCTTCTATTATCTACCACAACCACAGCTAAACCATCTTCAAATGGATAAGTAAGGCTGTATTTGAGAGGTATAACAACTTCACCCTGCATATTAATGTATCCGGATAAGTTGTCCTTATGAACACTTGCTAGACCTTCTACAAAAGCAATTGGAAAGTCATACTGTGTTGGTATTTTTATCACACCTTGCTTATCGATGAATCCATACTTACTACCTTTTATTACGGGCGCGAGTTCACCATCAAACTCACAGTGTTCATCAAATACAACCCCATTTGGTAACTTATAACCTTCAGCCAACGCGCATTCTGCTAGTACATCTGAACTAACTAGCAACCCTAAAATAAGTCCGAAAAAGACAGTACTTGATTTTTTTAGTCTATTAAACGTATTGTTTTGACTCATTATGATGCCTTCATAATTGTTCTGAATTAAAAAATATAAAATTATGCCCTTCTAAACCTTTAGTACGCCTATCATATCTCATAAAATCTATTCCCTTTCTCACAAAAAACCATCATTAACATGACAAAAACGAATATACTAATGCCAATTCACTAGGTGAGAGTGTGCCTGTGATACCTCATAATGGCGACATTCCTTATATCTTTTCTACCTTTTATAATAAACAATCAAATATATGGTGACATTATGAACACCTTCCCGCTATTTTTTAAATTAGAAGACCGTAAAGTGCTTATCGTGGGCGGCGGCGAAGTGGCACTGCGTAAAGCGGACTTGCTCAGCCGTGCAGGCGCCTGTATCACTATACTTGCACCCGATATCAGCCACGAGCTACAAGCCTTACTCACTGACAGCAAACATGAATTTATCTATGAGAACTATAATAAAACCTATATGTCAGGCGCACGGGTAATCATTGCCGCGACTGACGATGAGACGCTGAACCACCAAATTCATGCAGATGCGACTGAGCTAAACATTCCAGTCAATGTGGTCGATACCCCGCATTTATGTGACTTTATCTTTCCAGCCATTATCGATCGCAATCCCATTGTGATTGGTATCTCATCAAATGGTAAAGCGCCAGTATTGGCACGGCTATTACGGGCACGCCTTGAGACATTAATCCCGCAAGGCTATGGAAAATTAGCCAAGCTGGCAGGTGAATTCCGCAGTGAGGTAAAAGCCAAGATACCAACGCTTACTGGCCGTCGTCAGTTTTGGGAGCGCGCATTTGAAGGCCAAGTCAGTCAGCTAATGTTCGCCGGTAATGAAACTGAAGCGACTGCACAACTGCAAGCGGATTTAGATAGTACTGCCGCTGCTATCAGTAAGAAAAGCGACGATACAGACTCGGTTAGAGAGTCAGATGCCATCAAGAACGTCGCACCGGATGAGTCAGAAAAAAGCTTACCAGCCGTTGGTGAAGTCTACATTGTGGGCGCAGGCCCTGGTGATCCAGAACTTTTAACCTTTAAAGCACTGCGTCTAATGCAACAAGCGGACGTGGTGTTTTATGATGCTTTAGTCTCACCGCAGGTCTTAGACTTATGCCGCCGTGATGCTGACAAAGTATTCGTCGGTAAAAAACGCAGCAATCATACAGTTGCGCAATTAGGCATCAATGAGCTGCTCGTCAATCATGCCAAACAAGGTCGCCGTGTGGTGCGCTTAAAAGGTGGCGATCCATTTATCTTTGGACGTGGCGGCGAAGAGATCGAAAGCCTGCGGGCACATAATGTGCCATATCAAGTCGTACCGGGTATCACTGCAGCCAATGCCGCTGCTAGCTATGCAGGCATTCCGCTCACTCACCGTGACCATTCACAATCAGTGCGTTTTGTGACAGGATTTTTGAAAGCTGGTGCACCCAACAGTAACTTTAAGAGTTTCTTAAATACTGATGAGACGGTCGTATTTTATATGGGTCTGCACTCGCTGGCACGTTTGACTGAAGGCTTGGTTGACGCTGGTCGTAGCGCTGATACGCCAATTGCCATTGTCTCAAATGCCAGTATGCCCAATCAGCAAGTCCTAACAGGTACGCTTGCCAGCATCGTCAGTCAGCAAGAAACCGCTCAGCTGCCGACGCCTGCCCTGCTTATTATGGGCGACGTGGTCAGCTTGCATCATGATTTGGCTTGGTACAATTTACAAAATCAGCAGCACAACCAAAGCAGCGATGACATAGCTAAAAACTGGTTACGTGAAGGCTCAAGAGGTGAAGCAGTCAAACAGCCCATAGATCAACAAGCTCATGCGCTATCGATGATTGCAAATCTTGCGACAAATTCAGGGGACGATCTAGAGCAGCTCATCATCGATTAATCTTCTGTGTTTTATTATTACCTGTACTGCAAAGCGACCCTGTCAATTATCTATTGGTAGGGTTTTCTTTTGGCAACAGAGAAAATCTCAACGATTCTTGCTAGAATGAAGACTTTCTACTGCTCATAATCATAGTCTACTTATGCCCATACCTGATGCTAGCTTGCCTTCTTCTTTAACCACACAAATGAAACCTTTGACCATATTGCATACCTCAGACTGGCACTTGGGGCGACGTCTGTATGGGCGTCTTCGTTACGAAGAGTTTGAGGCATTTTTGCAGTGGCTAAAAGACACCATTAGCGCACAGCAAGTAGATATATTGATTGTCGCAGGTGACATCTTTGATACCATGACGCCCAGCAATAAAGCCCAAGCGTTGTATTATGAGTTTTTGGGTAAGGTCTCACGCTCCTGCTGTCAGCATGTGGTCATTGTCGCAGGCAATCATGACTCACCGACGTTTTTGGATGCGCCAAGTAATGTGCTCAAATTTTTGAATGTCCATGTGATTGGGACTGCTTGTGATGATTTAGAAGATGAGGTATTGGTCTTAGGTGATGATGATAACAATCCTCATTGCATTATCGCCGCTGTACCCTACCTGCGCGACCGTGATGTACGTAGCAGTAGCGCTGGCGAGTCCGCAGATAGCAAAGACGCCAATGTTATCGCTGGTATTTGCGAGCATTATGACAATGTTGCAGATATTGCGAAGGCTAAGCAAGCCAACTTAATCAAAACGCATCAGCGATATATTCCTATCATCGCGACAGGACACCTATTCGCGTCTGGTGGCAAAACAACCGAGGATGATGGTGTACGCGAGCTATATGTCGGCTCACTAGGTAAAATATCTGCCGATATGTTCAATGATGGCTTTGATTATGTCGCTCTTGGGCATTTGCACGTACCGCAGCGCGTTGGCGGTCGTGAGAGTATTCGCTATTCAGGCTCACCCATCGCGATGGGTTTCGGAGAGGCCAAACAGCAAAAGCAAGTATTGCTGGTACAGTTTGGTGCCGCAGAGCATTTTGATAACGACATTTTAGGGTTAAACGTCGCACCTGATAGTATTACTCCTCATGCTATCGATACAGCTGCTGACATTGAAGTCGCCCAAGTGAAAAAATCAGTAGATAAATTAGCAGAAAAAACCGCTAAAAAAGTGTCTAGTCAGGAACTGCCTTTCATGGATGACTTGTTTGGCTTTGATGAGCCATTAGAAGATGAGGAAGTTAAAAAATCTACTGTCGTAGAAAATACTCCTATTCAGCCTGAGCAATATAAAAGCATTCGAGAAACTTCTACTGACGCCGTGAATAGCAATAAAATTCTACATCGCGATGACGCTAATCAGATGCAAGTAGTTTCCCTACCCATTCCAAAGTTCCAACAATTGGCGCAAATATCTGGTGACCTAACCACAATTGAACAAACCATTCAAGCGCTTACACAATCGGACTCTATTTGGCTAGAGATTGTCTATACAGGTGACGAAATCGTCAGTGATTTGCGTGAGCAAGTGCAAGCAATGGTAGAAGGGTTGCCATGTGAAGTGCTTAAGATAAAAAACACTCGTACTTATAATAAAGTCCTCAATCAGCAGCAAATATCTGAGAACTTGCAGGACTTAAATGAGATGGAAGTGTTTGAGCGCTGCTTGACGATAAATGATGTGGCTGATTCTCAAAAAGACTCATTGCGCGATGCCTATGGTCAGATACTTTATAACTTACGTCATGAAGACAAACAGGCAGAATGATATAAGTGACATATCATGACCACACTTCCTTATCTCTCTCAATTTTTCGCAGTTGCGGCTATTACTAATATTAAGACTTATCCATGCGCCTAATCGAACTCAGACTAAAAAACCTCAACTCCCTAAAAGGCGAATGGCATATTGATTTTGCTGATACTGCCTTTACCAATGAAGGTATCTTTGCTATCACTGGGCAAACAGGTGCTGGCAAGACCACCATATTGGATGCTATTTGCTTAGCGCTATATGGTGAGACGCCAAGGATTAATAGTATCAGTAAGAGCAGTAATGAGGTGATGACGCGGCAGACGGCAGAGTGTTTCGCTGAAGTAGTGATTGACTTAAATGGTGAGCAGTATCGCTGCCGCTGGGGGCAACGCCGTGCTTACAATAAAGCAGATGGCAATCTGCAAGATGCGACTCATGAAATCGCTAAGATAAACGTTGATGACTCGTCAAAAGGGGATGAGCTGTTAGAGAGTACCTTAAAGCATACCAAAAACAAGATCATTGAACTGACTCGGATGGATTTTCAACAGTTCACTCGCTCTATATTGCTAGCTCAGGGTAGCTTTTCAGCATTTCTAAAGGCAAAGGCTGATGAGCGCGCAGATATTTTAGAGAAAATTACGGGCACTGATATTTACGCGACCATCTCAACACAGGTTCATGATAAGAAACGTACCGAGGAAGAAATTCTTAATAAGCTGCAATACGGTTTAGACGGGTTGATGCTTTTAAATACCGATGAAGAAAGTCAGTTAAAAGTGGACTTGCAGTCATATCAAAGTGCTCAAAGTGAACAGCAGCAGACCATTCAAGATTTGGCCGAAAAGATAAAGTGGCTAGATAGCGTCACAGAATCAAAAGAAAAACTGAATACTTATCAAAATGATCTAGCGCAGGCTCAGCAGGCTCAGCAAGACTTCATCCCTAGTGCCAAACGCTTAATCGCTGCTAATAAAGCGTTGGAGATTGATAGTCAGTTTGGTGAGTTATCATCTACCCGCAAGCACGTTAACGAATTAAGCCGAGAAAAAGCGCAGCTCGAATATGACTTACCTAAGCAGCAAGCACTCACAAAAAGCGCTCGCACACAGCTAGAGACAGCAAAAAATCATACACAAGCTGCCCACGAAGCTTTGCAAACGGCTCTACCTAATATTGCGCAGGCGCGTAAACTCGATGTGGAAATTGCGCAGAATAAGAATGTCCTAAAAGACATTGAGCAAAGACAGCAAACTCTAATGAGCAGCACTCAACATTTAAGTAAAGAGATAGACAACCATAAACAGCAGGCTGCGCAGAATAAAATCCAACTCACACGTGTCGAAGGCTATCTTAATGACGCCCATGAATTAAACACTATCGATAGTGATATAGCGAATTTTAAGAGTCATTGCGGCCGACTAAAAGCCCTATTGCAAGAGAATACCGCCCTATCAGATGATAAAACAAGCCAGCAGCAACAGATCCACCAGTATCGCGCCAAACTTGACGTCTTAAATCAACAGAAAAAGACAAAAGACACCACCATGTTGTCTATACAGGATAAATTGGCCGCTTTACAACAAGAGCAAGCAGCATTAACCCAAGTGCAGTCATTGGCTGATATGCGAGATGAGCAAGAGCAGATTGATGATATCAACCGTCAACTTGACCAAGTGAGCGTTAAGGCAAAACAGCAAGATGAGCTTAGTGTACAAGTAGAGAAAATAGTTGCGACCTTGCCAGTAATGAGTAACGACCTCACAAAGCTGGCAGGCTTAATCGCTGATAATGAATCGGCTATCAGCGCTGCCAAAGAAAAGCGTCAAGACAAACAAGCCCAGCTGCATTTACTACAAAAAGTCGCCAAGTTAGAAGACTATATCGCTGACCTAAAAGATGGTCATCCCTGCCCGCTTTGTGGATCGCTAGAGCATCCTTATAGTGCAGACCACCCACATTTGATACAAGAAACGGAAGCAACGCAAACTCAGCGGCAAATAGCAGAGCTGGATACGACTATATCCAATTTAGAAGATACTTTATCTAAACATCGTATTAATCAAGCAACTGTACGACAGCAGTTTGCGCAAGCGGAAGAGCAACAAACCTTGCTAAATCACCAAATACAAAAGTTAAAGACAGATATCGACCAGTTGGTCAGTTCATTACTAAATAAAGGCTATTCTCAATTTGTTGCTGAAACATTAAAACCATTGATGCAGATTGAGACGCATGTAGATGCGCTGTCATTATTAGACAGTAGCAAAATCGAGCTAGGTAAGCGTAGAGAATCTCTTAAAAATACGTTAACTCAATATGAAACGCTTAGCGAATCGCTCTCTACGATGCGTAATGACATCGAAGCGTTAGACAAGGAGCAGCGTGAGCTAACCAGCACTATTAACGATATTGAGAGCAATAGTGAAAAAATAGCATGGGCTATAGAAAACTTAGACAAGAAATCTGCTGATAATTTTTCTGAATTGACTGTGCTCAAAACCGATATATTAGCTCCGTTAAATAAATATTCCGCTGACAAACATCAGTCAGGCACAAAAACGGCGATACGTTCTTCACTGCAATCATTACAACCGCTGATAACCAGCATTGAAAATCAAACCGTACTAAGCAATTTTGACGCTCAGGCACATATCAATACCCTGCGCCAATGTCATAGTGCTCTTTTAGAAGTCAAGCAACAGTTTAACGACTACAGAGAGGATCAACAAAACCTAAAAACATCACTCGGTCGACTAGAAACACAAATCGAGACCAAGCAATCTCAGCTCGATAAAGAAGAAAATGAGCTTGTTAAACTGGTTCAACTCGTGGCAGAAAGAACTGAGGCGATTGAGAAATTACAAACAGATAGAAAGTATGTTTTTGCTAATAAAGATCCTGAAACAGAAGAAAAGCGTTTACGTGATGCGTTAGATCAGGCTCAAATCAGCCAGACCTCTGCCCAAAGACAGCTAGACAATGCTGAACACATACTTAGTCAATTGCTTGATAAGCAACGTCAGGTGACTGAGCAAGTAACTACTGTAAGGATTGCACTTAGCAGCCAAGAAGATACCTTTAAGTCAGCGCTTGCCGCCTCTGATTTCTCTGATGAAATAGATTTTACTAATGCACGCCTGCCCATAGATGAGCGTAACGCACTTAGACAGCAGCAACAGCATATCGATTATGCGCTAAAGCAAGCACAGTCTTTATTGGATGCAACACAAAAAGCAATTGAAGCTAAGCAGGCTAATCCACTTACAACAGACGATAGAGAAACGCTCACCCAACAGCAATCACAAGCCCAAGATGAATTTAACAAACGGATTGAGTCAATCGGTGCAATCAGTCAGCGTTTGAAAGACAATGAAGACAAGAAAATCACCCAACAGGCGCAGATTGATGCTATCACTGCTCAAAAGGACAAGTTGCAAGTTTGGCAACAACTGCACAAATTGATTGGCTCATCTGATGGCAAAAAGTTCCGTACTTTTGCTCAAGGGCTAACCTTTGATCTCATGGTCACTCACGCCAATACGCAGCTGCAAAAAATGAGCGATCGCTATTTGCTGGCCCGTGATGATAATAGTCCACTTGAGCTGAATGTCATTGATAATTATCAGGGCGGTGAAATTCGCAGCACTAAAAACCTCTCAGGCGGCGAAGGTTTTATCATTAGCCTAGCATTAGCACTAGGGCTATCACAGATGGCCAGCCAAAATATACGTGTTGACTCGCTATTTTTGGATGAAGGGTTTGGTACGTTGGATGAGGAATCTTTAGACATTGCACTTGATACGCTGACCAATCTACAGCAAGAAGGTAAATTAATCGGGGTGATATCCCATGTTCAGGCGCTAAAAGATCGTATCTTAACCCAAATAAAAGTAGAGAAGCTCTCGGGCGGCTTTAGCCGAATTAGTGGTCAAGGGTGTCATAAAGTCGTCAGTGAAAAAGTATCATAAGTTAGGTTAATCACTTAAACCATTTTTTTTAGACAATAAAAAACCACCGAACATGAAGGACGGTGGTTTTTTTGTGCGACAGTTTCAGTTTGATATTATTTCATTACTTAGTTACTAAACCACTAAGCTCACTCATTAATACTGACAACGTTGAAAGACCGATTTGACCTTCTTCATCGTTGCTATGCAGCTCATCCAACTTATTCATCTCTGTAGTGACTGCAGCAAGCTGATCGACGTGTCTTGCTCTCCATTCACTAAATGCTTGCTTAGCATCTGGTTTTGAGAGTACCGCATCCATCAATAGACGCAAGCTGCGTGACAGCTCGTTCACTAACGCATGGCGAGCACGGCGATCCCAATAATCTTGCTGTGGTAGGCTGGCAATATTTTCCATCATCCAGTCTAACTGCAACACTTGGTAGGCTTCAAAGTATAAAGTTGCAATCTCATCGACAGGACGCTCGTATTGCTCAGCAAGCAATGCAGCATCAAGCGCATCGACATGGTACGGTAGCATCGCAAATAGCGTAGCATCATTATCAGACAGCTCTTTTTGCATCAAACGAGAAGTGTCTTCTTGCAGATATTGTGCAAACTGCTGCTCGATAAAGCCACTTGGCTTAGTCAATTTTTCTACACTTTCACTAAAGCGGCTAATCATATCAGCGACTTGCAAGTTTTGACCAAAGGCATTGATAAACCAGACCACACCGCGCTCAAGTGAATCACGTAGACGTAGCTCAAGGTTCAGCAGTAACGTCGCCTCAACTTGATTGTCTAGGGCTTCAAGTGCTTTCCAAGCACGCGATACATTGAATACATCACGGCTAATCGCATAACCGCGTACGATAGTGGCTAGTGATTGATCGGTTTCCTCAAAGAGACGGAACAGCGCTTCAATACCTAAACGGTTGACCACACTGTTGGTCAAGTAAGTACTGATAATCTCGCGATGCAAACGATGCTCAGTCATCTCGTCAAAGAAGCGTGACGCAAGTTCATCTGGGAAGTACTTACGTAGCTCATTGATAAAGTACGGATCATCTGGTAAATCAGATAGTAGTAGATTGTCATAAACCCACATCTTGCCATAAGCCAAGACCACTGCTAGCTCAGGATTGGTCAGACCAGTATCCGCTTTTTGACGCTTTGCAATCTCTTCATCTGATGGTAGATACTCAATCGCACGATCCAGACGCCCTTCACTCTCTAACATCTGAATAAAGCGCTGATGATCGCTCAGATTGGCTGCTGCACGGATATGGCTCAGCTCAATCGCTTGTGGTTGCAAGTAGTTTTGACGTAGTACCAATTCTGCTACGGTGTCAGTCATACTCTCAAGCAGCTCATTACGTTGCTTCAGCGTCATATCGCCTTGCTCGACCACTTTGCCGAGTAGGATTTTGATGTTGACTTCATGATCCGAGCAGTTAACACCGCCTGAGTTGTCGATTGCATCTGTATAGATATGTCCGCCCGTTTGAGCGTACTCGATACGACCTTGCTGGGTTAGACCTAAGTTACCACCTTCACCAACGACGGCTGCACGTAGCTCATTACCATCGATACGCAGCGAATCATTTGCACGGTCGCCCACATCAGCATGTGTTTCATTTGCACTTTTGACATAAGTACCGATACCACCATTCCAGATAAGATCGACAGGTGCACGTAGTAACGCACTGATCAAATCATTCGGTGCAAGGCTGTCTTCACTGATATCGAAGAGCGACTTCATCTCAGGACTGATAGCGATGGTTTTGTCTTGGCGCGAGAAGATACCACCACCTTGACTGATCAATGATGCTTCATAATCTGCCCATGATGAGCGTGGTAGCTCAAATAAGCGTGCGCGCTCAGCGTACGAGGCTGCCGTATCTGGATTAGGATCAATAAAGATATGCAAATGGTTAAAGGCAGCAACGAGCTTAGTATGCGTTGATAGCAGCATGCCATTACCGAATACATCCCCACTCATGTCACCAATACCGACAACGGTAAAGTCATCACGGTTTTGGATGTCCATACCGCGCATACGGAAGTGACGTTTGACCGACTCCCATCCACCGCGAGCTGTGATACCCATTGCTTTATGGTCATACCCTACTGAGCCACCTGATGCAAAGGCATCATCTAGCCAGAAGTTGTACTCTGCTGCTAACGCGTTGGCTATGTCAGAGAAGGTAGCTGTACCTTTGTCTGCTGCAACAACCAAGTACGGGTCGTCCTCATCATGGCGTACCGTGTTGGCTGGCGGGACGATGTTGCCATCTACAATATTGTCTGTGACATCAAGCATGCCGCGTAAGAATGTCTGATAGCAAGCAATACCTTCTGCTTGGAACGCCTCACGACCATCAGCCATGCTCTTGGTTTTTACAATAAATCCGCCTTTAGAGCCTACAGGGACGATTACTGCATTTTTGACCATCTGTGCTTTGACAAGGCCAAGTACTTCAGTACGGAAATCTTCCATACGATCTGACCAGCGCAGACCACCACGAGCGACTTTGCCGCCACGTAAATGTACAGCTTCGACGCGTGGTGAATACACAAATATCTCAAACATTGGCTTTGGTTTAGGCAAGTTTGGAATGTCTGCTGCCAAGAACTTAAATGACAGACGATCTTTGCGCTGACCATCACTATCAACTTGATAGAAGTTGGTACGTACCATCGCATTAATCAAATCTAAGTACCAGCGCAAGATACGATCTTCGTCTAGACTATCTACATCTGCTAGCGCAGCAGTAATTTCCTCTTGAATAGTAGCGGCTTTTTGTTGACGATCTTCTTCGCTATACTTAGGATTCATACGTGCGTCAAACAAACTACCTAACGCGACACTGATATCACTGTTTTTGACCACAGTTTGCTGAATATAAGCACTAGAGAATGGCGCACGAGCCTGCAGCATATAGCGAGACAATGCACGCAATACGACGACATCATAAGTATCGAGCTTGGTCGTTAGTACCAATTCATTAAACGAATCGCTCTCCACTCGGCCTGCCCAGATTTGTTTGAGGCTGTCTTCGAACTGACCACGCACCACTTGCATATTGACCGTATCGACATGCTCAAGGGTCAGTTCATACTCTTGCATCCAGATAGGCTGCTCTGGCAAATCAAACTCATAAGTTTGTGCTGAGATAACCGACACACCAAAGTTTTCAAGTATTGGCAATACTTTTGACAAGATAACTGGCTGCTCGCGACCGTATAGCTTTAGGTGGAGCTGGTTACGTGCATCGCCTGTCGACTGGTATAAATGCCAAAGCATTGGTTGCTCTGCGGTCAGTCCTGCCAGACGCTTCGTGTCTTCGACTGCGGTACGAGCATCAAAACGCTCTTGGTAGGCAGCAGGAATATAGTTTAAGAAGCGACGATTTAAAGCATTGGCTTGTTGTTCGCCCACATTGTCGAGTAGCATTTTTTGATAATTATCATCCCATGATTGCATGAGTGCTGATAATTTGGCTTCAAGTGTGGCGATATTGACGTCATTTACTTGGCCAGGCACGGTACGTACGTGGACATGCACACGAGCATGCGCAGATTCGTTAAACTCAGTGGTAAACCCTGAAGACATACCGTTATAGGCATCTTTTAGGACGTTTTGTACTTTGATACGTAGCTCGGTATTGAACTTATCACGCGGGATATAGACCAAGCACGAAACAAAACGCTGATAATGGTCGATACGGCTAAATAGACGTAAGCTCTTTTTGTCTTGTAGTTGAGTAATGCCCGAAACAATTGGATATAGCTCTTCGACGCTGGCTTGGAACAAATCATCACGCGGTAAGGTGTTAATCACATGCATCATCTTGTGATGGGCATGACCGTCACGTGGCAAGTCTGCCATCGCCATAATCTTATTGGCTTTTTCTCGCAATAGCGGTATTTGCTGTACAGTCAGCTGATAGGCTTGTGACGTAAGCAAACCGATAAAGCGGTATTCACCAATTAGGTTGCCATTGTCATCGAACTTATGAATGCCCAAAAAGTCCATATATACTGAACGGTGTACAGGTGATACACGGCTTGATTTAGACAGCATCAACACGCGCGGCTCAGTCAATAATTGCTTTAAGCCTCTAGGCAATTGGCTGAAGCTTTCTGATAGCTTGTCTTTTTCAGAACCACGTAATAGACCTAGACCACTGTTACCAATCGCAAATAAATCCAAATCGGTCGGCTCAGAAGTCACTTCGATAGACTGACCGCCTTCTAAGCGGTATTCACGATAACCTAAGAATATGAAGTGATCGTCTAAGATCCAATCTAAAAATGCTTGGATTTCTTGTTGTGAGTAGAATACTTCTGGTAGCGGCTTCGTTGAAAGCTCCGTTTTGATGTCGTTCAACTGCGCACGCATCTGTTTCCAGTCGCCAACGACCGTATCAAGCGTGTCAATTTTTGACATAAGCATCTGTTGAAGTGCTTCCAAGTCTTCGTTGTCTTGGTAAGCAATTTCACAATGAATCAAGGACATATGTGAAGTGGCACTTTCATGTGCGCCTTCGATATGGGTGATATCACCATTGTCATCACGCTCAACACTGATAATGATGTTGTAAGTACGATGAACATCGATACCTTCAGCTTCTAGGCTCATCAAAATTGTATCAACTAAGAATGGTCTATCATAAGCTGCGATTTGAATGACAGTGTGCGAGCTGTGAAAGTGCTGCTCTTCTGCTGCTGGGTTTAGTACTGTCAGCTGCGGCTTGCTGCCGTCGTAAGCTTTGAGTAGTGTAAAGTGATGTAGCGCCATGCCCGCCAAGTCAGCATTACTAATCGCCTCTGCAGTTTCTTGATGCAGCGGCTGATAATAGCTATGAATAAAATGATCAAATAGCGATTTGTCTTTTTGTACATAACTGGTAGCAATATCGCTTATCTGGCTAATGCGCTCTTTTGCGATACTGAGGGAGTTTGGCATTTCCTGCGTCCTTTTTTTATAGATTTGGTTTAACATTTATTTATTTAAGTTTATCGATTTAGATTGACTACTGTTACTGCATATTCATCATTGGTGCAACGGTGCAGTATTTCCATTCACGCGACTTATTTTATTTTTATAACAGTTAGAAATTTTCTCCTTTTTTGCTCTTATTTTTTATTAATATGTAGCCATCAGAATTTAATACTACCAATATAGTGAAGTGTAACGCACATAAGGCGCGAGCTAAAGTGTACAACATCATTTCATGAATCAGCGATGTGTCGATAACCTTTACTAATGAGACAATGCATTTTTAGACATCGATATGGATGATTCGGTGCTGGCAGGCGGATACTCATGGTAATTGAAGGCGTTTTTTTGTTAGAATATGCCAACATATTTAAGAGCGTACGACTCGCTCACTATTAACTTTAATGCTAAGGGCAAAAGGTATGATGAATATTTTGGTGGTTGGCTCAGGTGGTCGCGAACACGCATTGGCATGGCAATGTGCAAAAGATGACAATGTAAAAAATGTCTACATCGCTCCTGGCAATGCTGGCACCGCCCTTGAGCCTAAATGCCAAAACGTTACGCTAGAGTCTACCGACGCTGACGAGCATAGTGCTGTTATCGCCTTTTGTCAAAATAATGATATCGACATGGTAATTGTTGGTCCAGAAGCGCCTTTGGTTACGGGTATTGTTGATGCTTGTCGTGATGCAGGTATCAAGGCATGGGGCCCAACAGCATACTGTGCACAGTTAGAAGGCTCAAAAACTTTTGCTAAAGAGTTCATGGAGCAAAACAATATCCCAACCGCTGCTTATCAAGGTTTTACCGACGCAGTCGCTGCAAAAGCCTATGTCGATGAGCAAGGCGCGCCTATCGTTATCAAAGCAGACGGCCTTGCTGCAGGTAAAGGCGTTATCGTCGCTGAAACGATCGAACAAGCACATGAAGCTATCGACGATATGCTAGCGGATAATAAGTTCGGTGATGCTGGTAGCCGTGTGGTTATCGAGCAGTTTTTACAGGGTGAAGAAGCCAGCTTTATCTGTATGATTGATGGTGACAACATCTTGCCAATGGCAACCAGCCAAGATCACAAACGTGCTTTTGAAGGTGATACTGGTCCGAATACTGGTGGTATGGGTGCCTACTCCCCTGCTCCAGTTGTTACCAGCGATGTTCATAACAAAGTTATGCAGCAAGTGATTCAACCAGTAGTCGATGCCATGAAAAACGCAGGCCATCCTTATACTGGATTCTTATACGCTGGTCTTATGATTGATAAGGCAGGCGACCCGTATGTCATCGAATTTAACTGCCGTTTTGGTGATCCAGAAACGCAGCCTATCTTAATGCGTTTGCAATCATCAATGGTCGATTTGGTCGCACAAGGTTTGGCAGGTCAATTACCTAGTGAAGCCAAATGGGATGCGCGCCCTGCTCTAGGTATCGTTGTCGCATCAAAAGGCTACCCTGAAACTTCGTCTAAAGGTGATGTGATTGCTGGCTTGCCAGAGCTAGATCCTAATAACGACGAAGCTGTGAAAGTTTTCCATGCTGGCACGGCATTTTCTAACGATAATGATAAAGAAGTCGTCACAAACGGCGGGCGTGTATTATGTGTAACTGCGTTAGCAGATAGCATTTCTGATGCTCAGCAAGCCGCATTAGCAGTAACCGCTGCTATTAGCTTCGATGGTGCGCAGTACCGCCGTGATATTGGTCACCACGCCATCACTCGCGAAAATGCTTAACAGCTAAAGCATACTAAAAACATATTGAGTAACGTCTTGGGCAACATTTTAGATAATGCGAAGGTTTTGCTCAATATGTTTGATTAATAGTATTTCTGTATTTTATAGCTCTATATCATTATTTGACCTAGCATCATGCTAGGTCTTATTTTTTATTATCTTTTTGATACTTATCTATTGATTATAAATAGACTTTTCTAAATTTTAATAGTCAGTGACCTTGCTAGAAAATTCTAGCTATTTACTAATCATACTTAAATTAGTAAGCACCTATTTATCAATAGTTACCGCTAGATATTAGCTTACAAAGTAACTATCAATGGCCAGCTCAGGCTCATAAAACCAACGCGCTTTATATGATACAATTTTGTACCTGTGCATCACGTCTCCCTTGTATTGTAGGTTTCGAACCCGCAAATCAATACCAATTGGATGAATGATTATACTTATGGCAAATGATACGTCTAAACCTTTTAGCAACAAGCAATCAATCGATAGCCTAAAAACCTCAGGGTTTGATCGTCGTATGTCGATTGCAAAAACTTCTTTGAATATTGGTCGTCGTTGGGCGGGTAATAGCGTGTCTGGTATGTTCTTAAATAAAGAAGCACGTACTGCACGTAATCAGGCATTTATGGAAACGCAGGCAAATTATCTGGCATCAGAGTTAGGTAAATTGAAAGGTTCGGTCGTCAAGATTGGTCAAATGCTAGCGATTTATGGTGAGCACATACTGCCGCCAGAGATCACGCGCGCTTTGCAAACCCTTAATGATGACACGGCGACATTGACTTGGCCGACGATTGAGCAAACATTACGCCAGTTACTGGGCAACAAACTAACCGAGCTAGACATTGATCCTGTCCCCATTGGAACTGCTTCTCTTGCTCAAGTTCACCGTGCGACCGTACTCGCCACTGGCGAACAAGTTGTGTTAAAAATTCAGTATCCGGGTGTGGCAGACGCTATCAACTCTGATCTTGCTTTGTTCAAACGATTGTTAAAAGTAAGTAATATCGTCCCTCAAACACGGGCACTCGATGCTTGGTTTGAGGAAATACGTGACCTACTCCATCACGAAGTCGATTATGAAGCGGAAGCGGCTACGACGGAGCGTTTTTACGAGCGTTTAATTGATGATCCGCGCTATATCGTGCCTAAGATCAATCGCACTTATTCTAAAAAGCGTCTGCTATGTATGTCATACGAGCCAGGTATCACTGTGGTCTCGGAAGCACTGCAATTACTACCTCATGAACGCCGTAATGCCATTGGCCAAGCAGCTATAGAAATCATGATGCAAGAGATTTTTGTATGGGGTGAGATGCAAACAGATCCCAACTTTGGTAATTATTTAGTGCGTGTGAGCGAAAACGAAGAAGATATCGATAGATTGGTTTTGCTAGATTTTGGAGCGATTCGTCAGTTTGATGGTAACTTATTAACGATTGCCCGTGATCTACTACGCGCAGGATATCGTCATGATCAGCAAGCAATGAGCATTGCTATGAAAGGATATGACTTTTTCGATAGCATGAGCAATAAAGTACGTTCAGATATTGCTTCGTTATTTTTACTGGCTACCGAGCCTTTTAGTGATCCTGAGAAAAACGCTAATATCCCTAGTGAATGTTTGGATGAGCAGAATCGCTATATTTGGGCTAACAGTAAATTACATTCACGCCTATCTACTACGGCTACACGCGCAATGCAATCTTTTGAATTTAATCTACCACCAAAAGAATTTATGTTTATTAGCCGCAAGTTTATCGGTGCATATACCTTTTTAACTGTTCTAGATGCGCATACCAACTCTAACAGCCTCGTAAAACCTTATTTATAAACTGTGTAAATTTTGAGCCGTCTTTTAGTGACGGCTTTTACTGTTTTAGTTTTACTTGCTTAGGCTATTTTATATCTAATACTATTACCTTTATCGTAGAGCACTGACATAAGCCCTATATTTACTTAGGCTATTATTTTTCGCTTATAGCTCTTACCTGCCAATCATCAAATCTTGTCTTATACCACTTTGGCTTACGAATACTTAGCTCCCAACACACTTCTTGTCGGGCAAGATATTTCACTTCGAAATGTGTGCGCTGACTGGTCGCTGGTACTCGAGAACGTGTTGATGGTAGACACCACACTTTAGTTGCTTGGTATTCTGCATTGTCCATATAGGATTCGATATTAGTCACTAATATCACTTCTCCGCCCACCTGCAAGCGTGATAATAAAAACTCAAAAAAAGGCATATTCAGCCATTGCTGATTTGGATTGTGCTGTTCAGGATTGGGATAAAGAATGAAGATTTTAGCCAAGCTATTCGGTTTAATGGCATGCACTGTCCATGCAATCGCATCCGCATGAATCGCATCTAGGTTTGATAGATTTTGTAAAGTGGCTAATTTTGAGAATGCTTCAAATTTATTACGCGTGCGTTCAATGGCTATCAGATGCTTGTCAGGATTTTGTGCGGCAAAGCTAAGTGCATGCTTACCCTTCCCTGCCCCAATCTCTAGCATTAACGGTTTTTCATTTTTTTTGTCATTAATGATATTTGGAATAATAAAGTCACGCGGTGCTGACAGTTTTTGTGGTTGAAAGGCACGCTCTTGCTGATGCGTGAGATCAATATTGTCGGTCATCTACTATCCTTAAAGCATTTGTCTTTTGTCATTATTCGGCCCCATGCTATTATATAGTCAATCCAATTGAATAGTAATACAGCGATAGCAAGTACGCCTCGTTTAGTCGTAATTTAAATGACGGATGCGTTTTATGCTTGTGCTGTATGCAACCAATACTAATAACATTTAGGACATTGCTCTTTTCTTATGACTGACTCTACTGCAAATACGCCCCCAAAGACCTACCCTTGCCCACGTTGCGGTACCCAGACGGCCTGGCAAGACAATAAATATAAGCCGTTTTGTAGCAGTCGCTGCAAGCTGATCGACTTAGGTGCTTGGGCAAACGAAGATTACACCTTACCTGCAGAAACCACGCCTTTTTCTGACGAGCTATAACCCACACTTTTACTCAATTATTATACCAAGGATGCTTTACATGTCTGCTACTTACCTGATGCCCACTTATAATCGTCAACCAATCAGCTTTACACGCGGTGCAGGCAGTTGGCTCTATACCAAAGATGACACGCCTTACTTAGATGCCTTAACTGGTATCGCGGTATGCGGCTTAGGACACTGTCATCCACAAGTCACTGACGCGATTCAGCAACAAGCAGGTACGTTAATTCATACGAGCAACTTGTTTGGCATTGATTGGCAAGAGCGTGCTGGAGAGATACTATGTACCGCCGCCCAAATGGACAGCGTGTTTTTTGCCAATAGCGGCGCCGAAGCCAATGAAGCTGCATTAAAACTGGCACGTTTATACGCGTACAAACAAGGTTTTAAACGTCCAAAAGTTATCGTAATGGAGCAATCGTTCCATGGTCGTACGTTATTATCTTTGTCAGCTACTGCAAATCCAAAAGCACGTGAAGGATTTTATACGCTAGATGAGGACTTTATTCGTGTGCCATTTGGCGATATCGCTGCCGTCAAACAAGCTGCTCAAGAACATGATGATATCTGCGCTATCTTTGTAGAGCCGATCCAAGGCGAAGGTGGCCTAAACACTGCAGCCAATGGCTTTACTTATCTTGAAGAGCTGCAAGCGGAATGTGACGCTCATAACTGGCTATTTATGCTGGATGAAGTGCAAACAGGTAATGGCCGTACGGGTAGATATTTTGCTTATCAACATAGCAATGCTCGCCCTGATGTGTTGACGACAGCCAAAGGTCTAGGTAATGGTTTCCCAGTTGGTGCGTGCATGGTACGTGGCCGTGCCAATGGTCTGTTTGGCGCTGGTAGCCACGGCTCTACTTATGGTGGTACACCATTGGCCAGCCGTGTGGTACATAGCGTATATGACGTGCTAGCAAATAGTAATATCATGGAAAACGCAGTGACTGAGGGTTTATTCATTAGAGAAAGTATCGTTGATACATTTGGTCAACATGGCGTTAGCAGTCGCGGTGCAGGTATGATGATTGGTATCGCGCTACCTGAAGATATGGATTGTAACCAACTGGTAGATCGTGCCCGTGATGAGCAAAAGCTGATCATTAATGTGACGGGTGGTCATGTTGTACGTTTGCTGCCACCACTTAACATGAGCCGTGATGAAAGCACACAAGTTATTGAGCGTTTAATTAATTTATTAAAGCCATCATTTTAAAGCAGGCTTCAATATTAGTAATAGACAATAAAAAAGCCTATAGATGATTCATTATCTATAGGCTTTTTGCTAACTGCTAACTGCTAACTGCTTATTGCTAACTAAAAACGTTTCGTGCGTAGTGAGAACAACACTTAATTCGCATGGAAGTACTTTTTCAATACTTCTAGACAACGAGTAATTTTAGCTGGCTGTTGGTCGCGATTTAAAGTGACCGCATATAGCACAAAGCTTGGTAATTGATAGCCAGTCAACACTTCTACTAGTTCTCCACTTTCAAGCTCTTTTTTGACGTCCATTTCTAACATTCTAACCAACCCGTGACCTTCTTTAGCCAACGTCGTTGCCATAAACACGTTGTTGGTATAGATACGTGAGTTCATTTTGACACGCGTTTTTTTGCCAGTTTCAGTCTGAATCATATCGATCTGATTGGCATCTTTCATGATTTCAATACAGATTAATTGATGCTCAGCCAAATCTTTAGGCGTATTTAGCTTACTGTGCTGACGCAAATACTGAGGTGAGGCAACCAATAGTTGGCGCACATCGGTCAATGGATGACTGCTCAAACTAGAATCATTAATCGATGGACTCATGCGAATGGCAATATCAATACGCTCATCAATCATATCGATATAATGATTATCAGCTAGATAGGTAACGCTTAAATCATCATGTGCCGCCATCCACGTAGAGAGTGCCGGCAGTATGTGATTAACACCAAGCTCAGGAGTCGTCGATACACGCAAGCTACCTGCTAGCTCATCACGCAATTGATTAACTTTAATACGCCCTTGCTCTGCTGCACTGACGACATCTTTTGCCGCTTCATAAAAGCTCTCGCCAGCTTCTGTTAAGCTTAGCTTACGAGTTGAGCGATGTAGCAACACCACCCCAAGCTCGTTCTCTAGCGAACGAATTTGCTGACTGACTGCACTGGTTGTAATACCTAGCTCACGTGCTGAGCCACTAAAAGAGCCATGTCCGACCACACTGGCGAACACAGCCATACCGCGTAAATTATCCAACATATTCTCACCTAAACGTCATTTCAGTTTTTAATATAACTTAACCATTATAACGACTTTGCATTCATCTTATCGTTATCAAATGGTTCTCTCTTGTTTGATAAATATATTTTGACCCGTAATAAAAACAAAAATATCAAGGTGATATATTGCTATCACCTTGATATTTAATATAAAACTACGCTCAATATATAAATATACTTTTAGATACTTTGAGCAAACACTGCTCTAAAGTTTCAATACAGCTGTACTTTACCCATTTTCCCCTCACCGCGTTCAGTTAAATACTGCATTACTGGTGTTTTTAGCAATTTCATTTCAGCAACGGTTTTCGCTTGCTCTAAACGTTTTTTCTGTCGGCGCTCTGGGGTTTTATCTTCGGTCTGCATGATACTACTATCAATTTTCAAGTCAATGTCAGCTCGCGTAAATTGCTGTTGTAGCTTAGCTGCTAATTGCTGAAAAGTGACCTGCAAATGCTTACTATCAACACTGGTCAAAAACGTGGCTTTACCATTGCATTGTCCAGTCATTGTGCCTTGTCGTGCTAGTGCTAGCTCATCTTGAGCTAATACCTCGCCTTCACGAGCAGTTTGTAACCAGTAGTCCCACTTTTCTGGGTTCCACTCGCCTGTCAGTTCTTGAGGTGGACAACGCAGCAACGTGCGTGGATCTTCATCAGAGTGGGCTATTAATTGAGAATCATTTGCATCAGGCTCAACAACTGGTTCAGGCTCAACAACTGGTTCAGGCTCAACAACTGGTTCAGGCTCAACAACTGGTTCAGGCTCAACAACTGGTTCAGG
>NZ_JADQAM010000060.1:131571-235738 GCF_022129405.1 Psychrobacter sp. Ps2
CATAGCACTATTAACCGACTGTGCTAAATTGTCATTATCATAAATACCGCTTTGTAACTCATCGTTACTTGGTGTCTGATAATCAACACTATAAAGTTCTGGCGGCGGTGCTAACGCTTCATGTGCAATAGCATCTGGAGCTGATGCGGAAGGAGCTGGTTCTATAGCTGGTACTTTGGTAGCAGACCCATTACTATCATAAGTATTGCTCAAGACTTCATCGACTGGTAAAGGACGAAACGCCAATAAACGCAAGATGCACATCTCAAGCGCTTGCATCGGCGTACTTGCAAGCTTGACACCTTCACGAGCTTGTACAACGATCTCATAATACAGCTGCAAGACATCAGGGCTAATATGCTGAGCTAGCGTATAAATATCTTTTGCTTGCGCCTCATTAACATTGAGAGCGACCTCAGGTAACAGCTGAGTTAATGCCAACTGATGTAACAGTTCAGCAAGCCCATCAAACATACTGGTCGCATCGACCATTTGCGCGCGCATTTGCTCAATATGAGCAGCAACCGCCGACTTATCATGATTATAGATATCTGTGATTAGACGCACTAAGTCAGCAGCATCAATAAGACCAAGCATTGCATTAACAGTCGCATCATCCAGTGCGCCTTGACCAAAAGCAATGGCTTGATCAGTCAATGATAAAGCATCACGTACAGAACCTTTGGCTGCACTTGCCAACTGCCAAATCGCTGGCTGAGTATAGCCTACCTGTTCTTTGGTCAAGATATTTGCCAAGTGCTCGCTAAGTAA
Source organism: Psychrobacter sp. Ps2 (assembly GCF_022129405.1). Taxonomy (NCBI): domain Bacteria; kingdom Pseudomonadati; phylum Pseudomonadota; class Gammaproteobacteria; order Moraxellales; family Moraxellaceae; genus Psychrobacter; species Psychrobacter sp. Ps2. The sequence continues at coordinate 132,343 of NZ_JADQAM010000060.1, forward strand.
CGTTTGAGGTAATGGGCGCAGAACGAACTGCAAGCAGCGCGAAATAATCGTAATCGGTAGCTTTTGTGGATCAGTCGTCGCTAATAAAAACTTCACATGTTCAGGTGGCTCTTCTAGCGTTTTAAGTAGCGCGTTAAAGCTGTGCGTAGACAGCATATGTACTTCATCAATCAGATAGACCTTATAACGCCCTTGGCTTGGCGCATAAGGCACATTGTCTAACAGCTCACGCGTGTCTTCAACCTTGGTACGAGATGCGGCATCAATCTCAATAAGATCAATGAAACGCCCCTGATCAATAGCAACGCAATTATCACATACGCCGCAAGGGGTACTGGTAATACCTGTATCACAGTTCAAGCATTTAGATAAAATACGCGCAATCGTCGTTTTACCCACACCGCGCGTACCTGTAAACAGATAGGCATGATGCAAACGATTGTAATCAATCGCATTAATCAACGCTTGAGACACATGCGTCTGCCCAATCAACTCATGAAAGTTTTTTGGTCGGTATTTGCGAGCTAAAACTTGATATTGCTGCGTCATAAGAAATGCCAATGTAAATAATACAAATATAAAGGAAGCGTCAAACTATTGAATCATACTATGTTTAGGTTATAACTGAGCTTGAAGTTGGGCCAGTCGGTCATATAAGCGTTGAGTACTTTCATCAATCAATGAGCCTGCTTGATGAAATATATCGAGATAAACTTCAGTATTTACACTGTCTTCACATGGCCGAAACTCTACGCCCAGTAAAAATAAATCGTCCATTACTGGCTCTTGTAACTGGACATTGATATCTGACAATAAATCTTTATAAGAGCGCCTAACATTCTCTGCGCTTAGCGAACTGCTATCGTCTTGCGCATAAAACACCATGAGATAATGGCGTCCAAATACATGATAAGAATGCTCATGACGGACATAACCATTCCAGCGCGAGTCTTGATCCATGGTTCTATAAGCTAAGATTTTTTCTACTAGACACGCATAGGTATACATTGACTCATCTACCAAAATATCAACCTGCTCATTTGGTAAAGGTCTACCCGCTTCATAATAACGCTCAAGAACACTGTTAAACAGCTTGAACCACATCCGAGTATTTTTTTGCATCTCAGCCATTAAGGCATCGGCATACACGGTCTGGTTCGACTCTACTGCTTTAAGTAAGCGTAATTCAACTTGCTCAATTAACTCGTTATCGATTAGCTGCTCTTGCACCCTAATCGCTCTTTGGTGAAAGTCAGGTGATTGTAGAAACTGTTTAAGTAATGTCGATTCGTTTTGAAATGATGCAAAGCTAGATAGTTGACGACGATGAAAATCTAAAAAGGTTGTCAAATCACTTGGCGTCACTAACTGATTAAGGATATCAACGAAGTTTTGATGACTAAAGACTTGTAGGATACTTTGCTCATCATCCAAGTCTAAAACACAGTCTTCTGCAAAAAACCGACTGCCATATTCGTAGCCAACTGCATAAGATGAATGGCCCGATTGATCGTCTTGATGATTAATAGACAATGACGTTAAGCCAATAAAATAAACCGCTTTATCAGTTGTCGCGGCATTTCTATCTACAATTAGGCTATCATTTTTTTGATAAATCTGAGCGTGGCGTTTGATAAGTTGGTTAACAACTTCTTTTCTCCACTCACGAAATTTAGCATTATCCACTTCTTGCTTATTTGCCTGCATCACGACGGTATTGACGAGCAAATAAATAGTAGCGCCAGAAAACTCAAAAACAAAATCATAACCCTGAAAATGATCAGAGTCAGTGATTTTGTCATCAGGCAACTCATACAATGATAAAAAGCATTGCTGAATCATTTTTTGCCATGGCGCATGTGATGCTTGCTGAATATCCATAATACCTCTATAAACGATATTTCACAAAAAAGCTGATACCCATTCTGTGAAAATGAGCAAAAGCTTTTTGTGCTGAGTTAAGTATCAGTTTGGATTTATAGCAAGCAAACCCATCTTAGCTGTCTTGTTTGCGGCGCATGTGCGGGAACAAGATCACATCACGGATACTAGCAGAGTCGGTAAATAGCATTACTAGACGATCGATACCAATACCCTCACCAGCTGTCGGTGGCAAACCATAAGACAATGCTTCGATATACTCTTCATCGAAATGCATGGCTTCATCATCGCCAGCGTCTTTTTCAGCAACTTGACCACGGAAACGCTCGGCTTGGTCTGCTGGATCATTAAGCTCACTGAAGCCATTAGCCAACTCACGACCACCAACGAACAGCTCAAAGCGATCGGTAATCTCAGGATTGTCATCACTACGGCGCGCTAGTGGTGATGTCTCAGCAGGATATTCAGTAATGAACGTTGGCTGACGTAATTGATGCTCAGCCGTTTCTTCAAAGATAATCGTCTGTAGTTTACCCACACCGAACACATCTTTGACTTGCTGCTTAAGTGTCGTAGATGCATATTCTGCTAGGTATTCACGATCATTGATACGTGTCATATCAAAGTTTTCAGCATATTTTGCAATCGCATCAGACATTGACAGACGAGCAAATGGTGCTTTTAGGCTAATGGCTTCTTCTTGATACGTAAGCTCTGTTGTGCCCAACACATCTATTGCTAACTGATTAAACAGACGCTCAGTCAAATCCATTAAGTCATGATAATCAGCGTATGCTTGATAGAACTCAATCATGGTAAATTCAGGGTTATGACGGGTTGAAACCCCTTCATTACGGAAACTACGGTTAATCTCAAATACGCGCTCGAACCCGCCAACGACTAGACGCTTAAGATAAAGCTCAGGCGCGATACGTAGATATAAAGGCATGTCTAATGCATTATGATGCGTCTCAAACGGACGGGCTACTGCACCGCCTGGTATCGGATGCATCATTGGCGTTTCGACTTCCATAAAACGCTCATTAAGCATAAATTGACGAATACCACTAACGATCTGACTACGAACCATAAAGGTATTGCGAGTCGTCTCATTGGTCATCAAATCAAGATGACGATTACGATAGCGCGCCTCGACATCAGCCAAGCCATGGAATTTATTTGGCATTGGACGTAGTGATTTGGTCAGTAGCGTAATTTCTTCAATATGCACATACAAATCGCCTTTACCTGAGCGACCGATGTAGCCTGACACCCCAACGATGTCACCCAAATCTAGTGATTTAATGCTCGCACGCGTTTCCTCATCAAGCTCTTTACGTGCTACATATAACTGAATACGGCCTGTCATATCTTGGATCACGATAAACGAACCACGGTTGAGCATGACTCGACCTGCCACGTTGACCTGTGTTTTTTCACCATTTGCTGCTTTTTCTTCAATTTCCTGCTTTGAGACACCATCAAAAGCCGTCTGTAAGTCTTGCGCATAATCAGTGCGTTTGAACGTATTAGGATACGGCTGTTTACCTGAAGCACTGATATCATCTAGCTTGGCTTGCAGTTGTGCGATTAGCTCGTTAGCATCTTCTACGACTGGGGTTTGATCTTGGTTCTGATTATTGTGCTTTGACATAACACTCTCAATATTTTTAGGTAATTAAATGGATAAACGAAAACAGAAAACAGAAAACAGAAAACAGAAAACAGAAAACAGAAAACAGAAAACAGAAAACAGAAAAATTAAATCAATACTTATTATTATAAGAACAGACATGGTGATAAAAACGATAAAACTACTGGTACTCTTAAAGACTAGCTACTAGTCATTGCCACCGATACTGGCCATCAAATCAGCCTGATGCTCACGCAGTAGTGCATCAAGAATCTCGTCCAAGTCGCCTTCCATAATGGAATCAAGCTTATATAAGGTAAGGTTGATACGGTGATCGGTCATGCGGCCTTGTGGAAAATTATAGGTACGGATACGCTCTGAGCGATCGCCACTACCGACCAAGTCACGACGTATAGAGTCCGCCACATCGACCTGTGCTTGCACTTTGGCTTGTTGAATTTTAGAGACCAGCATTTTCATAGCATGCGCACGGTTTTTGTGTTGGCTACGCTCTTGCTGACACTCTACCACGGTACCTGTCGGAATGTGTGTCAAACGTACGGCAGAGTCAGTCGTGTTCACGTGCTGACCACCAGCGCCGCTTGAGCGGAAAGTATCCATTTTGATATCAGCAGGATTGATATCGACGGTATCATCAATCTCAACTTCCGGCATGACCGCAACCGTACAAGCTGACGTATGCACACGACCTTGGCTCTCGGTTTCAGGGACACGCTGTACGCGGTGAGCGCCTGATTCAAACTTTAGACGACCATATACACTATTGCCAGATACACGAGTGATGATTTCTTTATAACCGCCATGCTCACCTTCATTTGCAGAGAGCACTTCTAGTGTCCAGCCTTGGCTCTGCGCGTATTTTTGGTACATACGGAACAAGTCACCAGAGAAAATCGCTGCTTCATCGCCACCTGTCCCTGCACGAATCTCTAAAAATGCTGGTACTTTATCGTTAGGATCTTTTGGTAGCATCATCAGATTAAGCGCTTCTTCCATCTCTACGATGGTATCACGCGCACTCTCAATCTCATCGATCATCATCTCTTTCATGTCAGGATCTGTTGCATCGGCTAGCATCGCTTCTGCATCAGCCTGATCCGTTTCTGCACCCACGTAGTTTTGCCACAGCGTCGTGATCTCCATCAAGTCGCTGTGCTCAACAGACAATTCACGGAACTTATTATTATCACTAATGACACTAGGATCTGATAATAAAGCGGTGACCTCTTCATAACGGTCTACCATCTGGTCTAAACGCAGGCGTAAGGATTCTTTCATAAAAGGACTTTTAATTAGATAAGAGGAATAAGCCCGTGATTATAGCAAATTTTTTGGGGTAAATTAAAACCTCTAATCATTCTTGTTGATATTGTCGGTAATCTCGATGTTATCTTCTCCAACATCTCTGTTTATATTTAGATGTCACAGCTTAATTTCAATAGCAAAAACAACAGACAAAAAAATAGCTAAGAATATTCTTAGCTATTTTTATCAAAACAAGTAGTCAAAGTATTAGACCTTGCGAACTAAGACCGATCCAATAGAGTAACCTGCACCAAATGAGCAAATAACGCCCAGATCACCTGATACTAAGTCATCTTTGTGGCGATGGAATACAATCATAGGACTCGCTGAGCTTGTATTGGCAAATTCAGCAATAACACTTGGGGCAATCGACTTATCGGCATCTTTACCGACTACGGTACGTAGAATCAAATCCAACATATTGGCATTGGCTTGATGCAACCACATCATCTTAACGTCAGATGTTGGGATGTCGTTTTCTTGCAAGTGCTCAGTGATAATCTCTGACACTTTTGGACAGACTTCACGGAATACTTTACGACCGTTTTGCAAAAACAGCTTATCAGTAACCGGTGCTTTGATATCTGGATACATTTCAGTCTGCGCTGCTAGGTACTCTGAGCGATCCATAAAGCCATATTCGTTTTTAATGTTGGTCGAAAACTGAGTAAATAGCTTAGAGTTTAGAATCTCATAACCTTTTGGCGTATCTAATTCTTCAACGATAGAAGCAGTCGCTACATCACCGAAGATAAAGTGGCTGTCACGGTTGCGCCAGTTTAGATGCGCTGAGGTAATCTCGACGTTGACCACAGCAATACGTTTGGCCAAACCAGAGATGATAGAACCATGTGCTTGTGACAGACCAAAAGTCGCCGCACTACATGCAACGTTCATATCATAAGCAAAGCCGCCAATCATACCAATTTCGTTCTGGATCTCGATAGCAACCGCAGGATAAGTACGCTGGAAGTTTGAGCAAGCAAGGATGATACCGTCTAAGTCATTGGCCTCAAGTCCAGCATCCGCCAAAGCGTCTCTCAGTGCTGCTGCACCCATTTCAGCCATGACTGACAACTCTTCGCCCAAGTTGCGGTAAGGGATAACTGGCGCCATGATTTCAGTATTTAAGATACCTTCTTTTTCCATCACATAACGTGATTTGATACCAGATACTTTTTCGATAAACGCAGCTGAAGAAGGCTCAAGTGCCGTCACTGTCTCTGCAGCTATCTCTTCAGCATGTTCGGTATTATAGTTTTCAACATACTGGTTAAATGATTCAACTAGCTCTTCGTTACTAATGCTGTAAGGTGGGATATAAAGACCAGTGCCTGTGATACAAGTCGTCATGATAAGCTTCCTTGTCTACTACTGTGGTGCTTGGAATAAGCATAAAAGTGGAAAAATAATAGCCATTCAAATTCAGTGAATAACTGTAAACTTAAAATCAGTGTGTTTATTATGCCTGAATATTATAATTTTTCTAATACTTTGTTACAAATAATCTGTTTCTTGCCATAAATTAGCAAAGACTGCCGTCCTTTTTGGATAGCTACGTTATAATTAGCATCATTTATTCTGTACTATTCATCGAACTATCTTAATAATTCAGAACATTGATACGCGCTCATATTTAGGAATACTAATGGCAGAACTTCTCAACTGGTTATTTGGTCAATACGCTGACTACTCTACGATATTTATCATTCTCGAACTGATTGCCGTTGTCTTCGGCGTAGCAAGTGTCTTACTCGCCAGCAAAACCAATATTTTAGTCTTCCCTATCGGTCTGGTCAGTACTGCTATATTTGTGTACCTACTGTGGAAGTGGCAGCTGTTTGGCGATATGTTCATCAATGCTTACTATACCGTGATGAGCTTGTATGGCTGGATTAACTGGTCAAAAAATAAGAAAAACCAGTCTGTTGAACACAAGCAGTCAAATACCAACAATGTTCGTATTGAACATTTGCATGCAGGTGACATCCCTATACTTTCTGCTTTGGCAGCGGGAACGATAGCTTTTGTAGGATTGGTTTATTATTTCCGCCCAGTGATTAATAATGGCTTTAGTTTCGATGGTGCGGTACTTGGAATCCATTTATTTACTTGGGTCGATTATACTGACATGCTCACTACGGCTTTATTTTTGATGGCAATGTGGCTCATGGCACGGCGCAAAATCGAGCATTGGATACTCTGGATCATCGCTGATGCGATATCGGTACCGCTATACTTCTATAAAGGTTTTACTTTTACCGCGCTACAATATGTAGTCTTCACTCTTATCGCAATCTGGGCATACTATGAATGGCAACGACGCTACCGTGTACAACCTCGAGCAGCATACGCCTAAATCTGTCATCAACGTCGCGGTTTTAGGGGCAGAAAGTACGGGTAAGACGACCTTATGTCGTGATTTGGCCGAGCATTTTGATACTCCTTGGGTGTCAGAATACATGCGCACCTACTTACAGGCAAAATGGGACGACGAGCAGCTGACTTGTACGTGGGAAGATCTGATCCCTATCGCACAGGGACAGGTTACACTAGAGAATACCTTGGCCAAACAAGTCGCTCAGTCGTCTAATGCCAGTCATTATTTGTTTTGCGATACCAGTTTGTTTGAGCTGATGGTTTATTCTTATTGGTATTATGGCGACTGCCCTACGGCCCTTGAGCAAGCAGCGTTGGCGCATCACTATGATTTGATATTATTGACTGAGGTTGATACGCCATGGGTCGCCGATGACCTGCGAGACAGTCCACACCAGCGTGATGAGATAAGTGCTTATTTCGCCAGTCAATTAAGCAAGCATCAGAAATCATTCCAACGCATTAGTGGCGATAGAAAAGCGCGTGTTCGGCAAGTAGTAGCGCAGCTCGCTAATATAGATAGAATATCGCCACACTAAAGCTAAAATGAACCATACCCATAATCAACGTTATTTATTCTTTAAGACTTTCGTGTCTTTAAAAATTCTTTGTATTTGAAACCTAAGAGATACCCATGCTAAAGAAGTTTGAGCTTTATTTAGAAAAAACCATATTTAATAGCCGCTGGATACTGGCACCTTTTTATCTAGGATTAGTGCTAGGCATTATTTTATTATTTATTAAGTTTGTCCAAAAGCTATGGCATATGTTTGCTGACATTCTGACGGCCTCTGAAGCCAGTGTGATTGTAGATATATTGGTATTGGTTGATATCTCTCTGGTTGCCAGTTTACTGCTTATCATTATATTCAGTGGCTATGAGATCTTTGTCTCAAAAATCGATACTGGCACTCATGATGATCGTCCTAGCTGGATGGGAAAAGTAGACTTTTCTGGTCTGAAGCTCAAAGTCATCGGAGCAATTGTTGCTATCTCGGCGATTGACCTTTTGAAATCCTTTATGGATATCTCTAGCGGAATGAGTGAACTTGATGCTGACAAGCTCATGTGGAAGGTCATTATTCATATGACCTTTGTATTGTCTGGCTTGTTATTCGCTATCATGGATAAAGTCGTTGGCGATACAAAAAAGCATTAAACACATTAATAATCGAAAAACAATTATCCGAAAATATCAACTTTTACCCTTTCACAGTTATTCCATATTTCCTGCACATCTTCTCTTCATGCCCTCTCTATGATGTCTTTTAAAGCCACAGTCTGCTATCTCGGCAGCTGTGGACTAAAGACACTTAGGAGACGACAACATGCAAAAAACATTATTGACTAAGTTATCCATCATTGTAGGACTATGTATTATCTTTTCAATCGGGCTCACTATGATTGGCTCTATCATATATGAGAGGCAAAACTACGCAGCGTCAGTAATAAAAGAAATCACCCAGCAGCATGTCAATCCACAAGAAGTCATCACCCCTTTTATCGCCATTCCTACGACAGTCACACCAGCCTGCCAGTCAGATGCAACAGATACACTAAATGTAAAGCGCAAATGCGAACCTTCATACTCGAAAACTGAGACGATATTTGCCACTCAGACGCAAGCTGCACAAACCCTAAAAGTAAACACAGACACTTATAAACGCGGTATCTATAGCGCGACTAGCTATGATGGTCAGCTGACATTCGATCAGAGTTATACGTTTGTAGAGTCTTTAGAAAACTTAGATCAGATTGGAACTACAATTGACAATGATGCAGATTCAGTCGGTACCTCTCCTAATGCAGATAACACGCCATTGGCCAAAACCATTACCCACTGGAATAAAGCAAAATTGATCATTCCCGTGTCTGACTTACGCGGTGTCGCTACCCTGCCTACTGTCACAATCAATCAAAAATCAATTGCAGCAAACTATCCGCAGATACCAATGATAGAGAACTTAAACTATGTCGAAGTAGATATTCCTAAAGATGTATTGGATCAATTAATCAATCCTACTAGCCAGCAGAATAAAGATAGCCTTATTGCCACAAACTCAGCGGATATAAATTTAGATAAATCAGTGTTAAGTAGCCAATTATCCAGCCCTAAAGACAATCAAGCGCTCAATATTGTGATCGACTTACCATTAGCTGGCATTAGTAATTTAACGACTGTCCCAACTGGGCAGAACTTTACTCTGTCTATGCACAGTAACTGGCAGACACCAAACTTCATCGGCAAAGCATTACCAAATACCAAGAGCATCACCGCTAAAGGATTTGATGCCAGTTGGCAAAATCAGTATTTAACCGTTGCAAATAATCAGTACCTCTCTCAATGTCTCAGCGTGTCTAACCATCAATGTACTGTCATAAGTGAATCAACGCTCAATATCGATAGTCATTCGTACAATCCTGATTCGCTTGAGGCATCAAGAGGTCTGACGACAGACAGTGCAGCAGTAGCTGGTAGTAATCAAAGTGTTCTGCTAAACAGCTTTGGCGTTAGTTTTGCAAGCCCCAACGATGTCTATCTACAAACTGAAAGAGCCATAAAGTACGCGTTGCTATTAATTTTGGTATCTTTTGGCACTTTCTTTTTATTTGAAGTGCTCAAATCAAGTCGTATCCACCCTATTCAGTATCTACTAGTCGGCTGCGCACTATTTGTCTTTTATGTTTTACTACTACCGCTTGCAGAACAAATCGCATTTTGGCAAGCCTATATGGTAGCGGCCAGTGCTTGTGTGGGACTTATCGGTTGGTATAGCTATTACGTTTTTGGCGGGTTCAAACGGGCTTTAGTCTTTACCGCGACACTTGCCGGACTATATGCTGCGTTTTTCGGTATTTTAAGTACAGAAGATTTAAATCTATTACTGGGCGCGATATTTTGTTTTGTGATACTTGCCTGCGTGATGGTGATGACTCGCAAACTTGACTGGTATAAAGTGACATAAATGATGAGAGCCATGCGCTGTATAAAACAAGTCAGACAAACTGGTAGTAGATAGTATATTTTGAGCTGGCAATTTAAAGGAAAAAAGCACTTGGCTGCCTTAGTTTATCAACTGAGCTAAGGCAGCTAATCGTTATATTATTTGACGATATGATTGTTTAACGCTTTAGCCCAATTATTGCAATTATCCTCACAGCGCGGACAACAATGATTGGGGTCAGATATTTCATCGACGTAACCGCAATACATACAAGCATAATAAACCCCTGCTTCTACTTGCTCGACCGGTCGATATTGCTTAGGGAAAAGCGGCATACCGTAGTCTGTCTTTTCAGAGGTGTGCAATAGAATACTAAAATTGCCATCTGTCTCGAGCAAACCGACACGAACTTGCCCTAAATGCTCAACGCCCTGCTGACGCATTTCAGCAAAAAACTCATCGTGTGACATTTCACCTTTTTTGATTTTATCAAGCACCAGCATGCCATCTTCTACAATATAAAGTGACTTGCCTTCTAACAGGTCTTCAAAAGGCTGAAATTTCATCATCGCCCAAGTACAAAGCCTATAGAGCGAAATGACGGTACCCATGATTAATACCGCTTGAATGATGGGCAGGTCTTCGGTGAACATGGGATCACCTGCAATAGAACCTAGCGATAAAATGATGGTTAACTCAAAAATAGAGAGCTGACGGACACCGCGCTTACCAGTAAATCGTAAAAATGTGATAATCAATACAAACATGACAGTGACACGTATTAAGATTTCAAAGGCAAATAACCAAGTTGTGTCATGAATAAAAATACTTGCCCAATCCATACTATCGTTTCCTATTTATTTATCTGATTTATTGTGTTTAATGAATGTTGTTCTAAAGATTCATTTGATGCAAAGCACATCATCCCTATTTTTAGACCTTATCGTCAATACAACTATCGTTATTCTGATTTAAAAGAGACTTTTTGCCATAAGTACGACAAAATATCCTGTCTTGTGAAACGGCTATAGATTAGATTAATCAGTTATGAATCTATTATCTTTGCTAAGAAATAAGCGTTCGTTATGACAGCGTATCTCAAGACCTAAAAATAAAATCCTATGTTTGCCTGTTTTGTGCCATTTATTCATTGTAGGAATTACTTTTGAAAGCCACTATTTATACCATTATTGCGTTAATCGCCTTTGCTGCAAATTCTCTGTTTTGCCGAATGGCATTGGCGGAAGGCTACATCGATGCTTGGAGCTTTACCATCATCAGGCTAGTTAGTGCGACGGCCTGTCTAGGCATTATCATGGCTATACATGCTTACAGACTGCGACGCCAAACGTCTAATCATGACGAATCTACTGTCCACGCTATATTAAATGACAAAGGCAGTTGGTTAAGTAGTCTCAGCTTGGTGATTTATGCGCTGTGCTTTTCAATTGCGTATGTAGAGCTGGATACTGGCACTGGGGCATTGATTTTGTTTTCAGCGGTTCAGCTGACGATGATTGGCTGGGGTATCTATAAAAAAGAACAGCTCAGCGCGCTACAATGGTTAGCGTTTGTCGTTGCAGTGGCAGGGTTTGTATATCTGATGTTGCCATCCGCTGCCATACCGTCACCATTGGCTGCAGCGTTAATGGCTATGAGCGGCATAGCTTGGGGAGTATATAGTATACGCGGCAAATCATGTGTCTCACCGCTGCGAGCGACAGGGTTTAATTTTGTGCGTAGTTTAGTCGCTGTGCCTATACTACTACTGGTAGGTATGACGTATCTAGATGACTTAGGTTTGAAAAATATCAATTTGGATGGTATTACCATTGAAGGTGTACTACTCGCCTGTGCATCCGGAGCGATCGCCTCAGGGTTGGGCTATAGTATCTGGTATACAGCGATGCCACTATTGAAAAACACACAAGCCGCTATCGTTCAGCTATGTGTCCCTGTGATTGCTGCCTTGCTAGGTGTGATATTTTTATCTGAGCAGTTAACTATGCCCTTTATTATCGCAAGTACGGTCATTTTGGGCGCGGTCTTGGTGTTTACCTTAAATAAAAAAGTACCGGTATAAAATAATGCTATTAACAACCTATCATTAGCTAAACTGCTCAGAAAAAGTTCCAGCTTATGATTCTACCAGACAACATAAAACTCCCCGACTCTTATAAATCGAGGCGTTTTATATTCGAGTTATTATTTTAATATTGCTAGTCTACGGTCAACAGTCGTTGAACAATAGCATTTAAGCAACAGTAACTTCTAGACGAGTATCGACATTGCCGCGAGTAGCATTAGAATACGGGCACACCTGATGCGTAGCTTCGATCAACTGCTGCGCCTGCGCTTCATCAATACCTGATACTTCTACAGACAGCTCTATCTCTAGGTTGTAGCTACCGTCAGCTTTCATACCGATACCCACTTGCGCAGAAGTTTTTGAAGCGGTAACAGGCAATTTCATGTGCTGTGCAGTCATGCTCAAAGCGCTATCAAAACAAGCCGCGTAACCCATGGCAAAAAGCTGTTCTGGATTCACGCCTTCTTTGTCTTGCTCTTGAAAAGATACCAAGTCAAATCCTAAAGAACCATCGTCTAATCCAGTATGGCCAGAACGTCCACCAGTAGCGGTTGCACGCGTTTTATAAAATATTTTCATGAGTAATTATTCCTTGTTTCATATTATTAGAGGTCGTACTTACGCTGTTGCGATGAGATTATTATAGAATCCTCTGCATTTATACGTTAGAACAAACCTCTATAACTCTTGCCTAATCCTACAAATATTTATACTATCAGGCAACTCTATAAAATAAGCACTCGTGATGAATCAAACGACTATTGACCAACTTTTAGCAGTACTACCTAGAAATAAAACCATCGAGTCCGCTGTTTCAGGCTTGTTCTTTTACTGCGCGGACAAACCAAGCAAAGCCGTAAGCTATATTCAAGAGCCAAGTATTTGTATTGTATTGCAGGGAGAACGCGAGATTTATTTGGGTGCTGACTGTCAAAGGTTTGACAATAGTAACTTGATGTTCTGTCCAGTTAATATACCGCTAAGTATGCATATCAAGCACGCTTCGATAAAGAACCCTGTCATTGTTTTATCAATGAAATTAGATTTAGCCATGATTAGAGATGTGTTAGCGCAGATACCGACCACACAACCAGTAGCAGGCAATCATTTAGGGATAAAGTGGCACCTAGATGACACCATAATGGACGCGTTTGAGCGATTGATACGCTTGCTTGATTATCCAAACGATATTGATTTTCTGTCTTCTCTAATTCAACAAGAAATATACTATCGCCTACTCTTGGCTGAGCAAGGCAACAAACTTAAACAATTGGTCGTTATCGGTAGCCATACACGCCGCATTGCCCAAGCGACTGACTGGATAAAGGCACATCTAGATGAACCTATAATGGTTGAGAGCTTGGCTAGTAGATGCGGCATGAGTGTCTCAGGGTTTCATCAGCACTTTAAAGAAATAACCCAGCTGAGTCCACTACAGTATCAGAAAAACTTACGTTTAATGGAAGCTAGGCGCTTAATTAAGATGCATGGGGCGCAAATATCACAAATAGCGATGCAAGTAGGCTACGAAAGCCCTAGTCAATTTAGCCGAGAATATAAGCGGTTTTTTGGTCTGAGCCCGAGTAGTGAGTTGTAGTTATAATCTTATTTTTTAATAGAATAAATTTAACTCGCTTAGGCTACTTTCTATTATATCTATGAAATTCTTCCTCAAAAAACTTCATTTTTAAATTGAATGATTTATGGAGTATTTTAAATAAATAGAAAAATTGGTTGACTCGACTATATATTCGTATTATAACATATTATATATTTAAAAAAAATGAATGTATGGGAGTAGCTTTATTCTGCGTACGATCGATGTAAAGCAATCAATAGAAAGCTTAGGGAGGAGATAACATGATTCGTTTAAGCTACACTCTCAAATGCTGGGCACTTGGCATCACGTTTTTTACAGTGTTCTACTTTATGGTAGTCATGAGTGACCCTGGCTTTAGTAAGTACATTTATATGTTAGCTTTCAGCACTTTGCTATTCCCTATCGCTAAGCGTGCAGTCGATGTCATGACCGATTTTTTCGCACCAGATATTGAGCTGTTCAATGGATTGCTACCATCACTTTTAATCAATATTGTGATTTGGATACTTACTCCATTTATCGTCGCATTAACTGTGATTGCCTATATACTTTATAGCATGGGTGTATTGACAGAAAAGATTAGCCATTAGATATTATACAAATAGAAAGGCTAGGGCGTGTCCTCATTTTAAAAATGGTGATAAAAATGAGATAAATTGCAGTCAAACAAGGAAAATAGCGTAGATAATATCGGGATATTAACCAGCTATTTAACGATGTTTGGCAAAATTTAGCCATTTTTAGCCCGTTTAGATATGATCAATTGAATTGAGGACACACCCTAGATTAGTGCTTGCTAACTTAAACTTTCTATTTGTACATTAAAGTTCTAAACAAATACCTGATAAGATCTTTTGTATCACGTCTCAATCCGCTCACTATATGTAATATGGATTTTTAAATGCTTACTTACTAACTTCATTTCCTCATATATTTCCCGTGTATGAGACTTTCTCTGTAATGTGTCTGAAGAGTTTTTTATAACGAGATAAGAAATCAAATTCAAACTACGGCAACCTTCAATAAGATTTGATTCGCTTGGCATTCTCAATATTTTTGCAAAAACACTATAAAGTAAAATAGCTTGTTTCTTTGCCAAAATCATTGAAGATAATCTTATAACTTCGTTTTGTACATCCTTGTTGACATTATCATTTATAAAGCCAGATTGTTCTCGAAGGAATAGAGATGAAACTTCTCCAAGTATTTCTTTTAACCCTACTATGGGTTCTAAAATCAACTTTAAAGTAAACTGACCTATGACAAAAATTGTGACACCTGCAATTATAGTTAGAAACATTTTATAAACCTCACAATTAAAGAGAATTATATACAACCTTCTAACTCACCTTGTCCCACATTTTGCTTAGACGCTTAGGCGATACTGCCATACGAGTTTTCATAGGCTGGGCAAACAGTTGAATACGGTATTCCTCCACCATCCAGCGATACTCACTGATGGCTTCTTTGTCCGCACGTCCTGCTAGCCGTTCCATATGCAAGTCAAGCGCGTAAACACCATCAAGGTCGGCATCGAGATTGTGCTCCAAACGCTCTAGCCGAATCTGTAACGCTTCAAGATAGCGTGGGTACTGTTGCCAATGGCTATAGTCCATCCGATAAACAAAATCAGCCAAATGTAAATCTTCTAACTGATCTTCGATATCATCGATAGACTCACCAAATATCTCGCGATCTAACATCAACAACCCTTGGCGAATACGCTGCCAACGAGTGTAAACATTCTTAAGCGTTTTAATAACGCTTTGACCAGTTAATAAGAAATTACTCACTACCACTTCGAGAGTCTGAGTATACTCCTCAGAGGTAAACGGTAGCTCCTCGCTCAATCCGACTGCAATATCATCGGCGCTTTCTGGTAAATTTTCAGAATGATCAAATAAGACATAGTGCTCTTCGAGAGCCGCGTCTAACGCAGCATCTATAACGATCGTTTTGAGTTTATCCATATCGCCAAGTGGTGCAAATGCCAGTTTAAATATACTATCGATTTGGCTCGTTAGCTGCTTTTTCTTTGCACCAAGTTTGCCTTTGATTAAAGTCAGCACCCCGATACGATGTGCTTGAAGTGCTGCATTGACATCAGTGTATTGATGAATCGACACAGCTTCTCCCGCTTCATCAGCGACAAGCGCTGCAAACTGTTTCATCACCACACCTGCACTATGATGGTTTTTGCTAAAAGCAAAATGCTCAGGAAACTCAGTATGCACGCCTTGCTGCTCATTTACCGCTTGACTGGTTTCAGATGCATGACGAATCTGTAGGGTTTGTAGATCACGGCCTTTTTCGATGATACGGTTTTTCTCATCGACCACGCAGATTTGTGGCTGCAAATAACGATCAATCGTAGATGGATTGAAGTTCTCTGGCGTCACCGACATGATACCGCGACGATGTAATGCCTGACACAGCTGCTTCAGTAACCCTTGTCCACCCTTTGGTTGCAACTCATCAAACAAACTGTCTGCAGTATTGGGTATCGGTACGATTTGACGACGTATCTCTTTTGGTAGCGACTTGAGCAGCTGCAACACCAATTCATAGCGCCAACCGGGCACGCCCCACAGTAGCTCAATCGCGTCGAGCTGCGGTAATGCGGCAAGCGGTACACGTATGGTCACACCATCATCATCGCTGGCCGGATCAAAGATATAACGGAGTGGCAGTTTTAAATCGCCCAGCTTCCACACTTCTGGAAAGTCCCCTGTGGTCGGCGCTTGGCTATTAAGCACATCTTCATCGGTGAAGAATAGATGCTTGGCATCATGCTTTTCGACTTCTGCACGCCAATCCTCAAACGCTTTGCGACTGGCAACGTGCTCAGGGATTTTCTTATCATAGAACTGATAGAGAGTCTCTTCATCCACCAATAAATCACGGCGACGCAGCTTGTCCTCGATACGCTCAACATGAGCAATCTTATCCATGTTATGTTGCAAAAATGGTGCATTGCGACCAAAGTTACCCGTCACCAAGCCATCACGAATAAATATCTCTCGTGACTCGACCAGATTGACTTGCTCATAATTAGTCAGCTGCTTACTAATAATAATCAGCCCAAACAGACTAATCTGTGCGTAGGCTTTGACGCGTCCTGTTTTCTTGGACCAGTGTGGTTCGAAGTAATGATATTTCAGCAAATCACCTGCTGCTGAGATAATCCATTCTGGTTCAATTTTGGCAACAGTACGCATAAAGACTTGTGAAGTCTCCACCATTTCAAACGCCATCACCCAAGGTGGTATTTGTTTAAACACCGTACTAGCTGGGAATATCTTGGCCTTTTGCTGACGCGCAGCCAAATACTCACCGCGGCTTTCAGTCTTATGCGCGATGATAGACAACAATCCTGTTAACAACGCTCTATGCAGATTGGCATATTTGACCGCTTTTAACTCTTCGTCTTCGATCGCTGTTGGATCATTAACAGCCACATTTTTATCAGCAGCTTTTGACTCATTGACATCCGTTAACTTCAGCTCAGTGACCATCTGTACCAACTGACGATGCGTCTGATGCCATTCACGTACACGCGGGAAGCTTAAATAGTTTTTCTTAGCAAACTGCTTACGCTGATTACCAGACAGTTTATTGCCGTCTTCATCTTTTTCAAACAGCGCCTTCCATAGGCTCAGATAAAACAAAAAGTCAGAGTCGTCTTGACGGAAGACCGCATGCTTTTGATCCGCTTGTGTACGTTTATTGGCAGGACGCTCGCGTGGATCCTGTACAGCAAGCGCTGCCACAACGATCAGCATTTCACGAATACAATCAAAATCAGAACCAGCCACCAGCATACGTGCCAGCCTTGGATCGATTGGCATACGTGCCATTTTCTGACCAGTCGCTGTCAAACGTAGGTGATCAAGCCCTTTTCTCGCTTTTGGCTTGTTAGCTTTGTCTTGAGCAGCAATGTCTTTCTTAGAAGTAATAGCGCCCAATTCATCTAGCAGTTTATGACCATCAGTAACCAATCGGCTATCAGGCGGCTCAATGAATTCAAAGTCATCCACACTACCTAGACGTAGATTGGCCATTTGCAAGATTACTGACGCTAAGTTAGTACGTAAAATCTCAGGCTCAGTAAACTCAGGGCGGCCACTAAAATCTTCTTCACTATAAAGACGAATACAAACACCTGGAGCAACACGCCCACAGCGACCTTTACGCTGATTGGCAGCTGCTTGCGAAATTGCTTCAATCGGTAAACGCTGTACGCGTGAGCGATATGAGTAACGCGAAATCCGCGCAAAACCCAAGTCAATCACATAACGAATACCCGGTACGGTTAATGCGGTCTCAGCAACGTTGGTCGCGATAACAATACGGCGACCTCGACCCGATGGTTGAAAGATACGCTGCTGCTCTTCATAAGTCTGCCGTGCAAACAATGGCAGTACTTCTGTATGGCGAGGGCCATGACGCTCAAGCACTTCCTGCGTCTCACGAATCTCAGCTTCAGTTGCAGCAAATATCAAAATATCAGCCTGATCGGCGTGACCTTTACTTTGCGCGTCGCTAAAGCACTCTTCGACCGCAGCAACCACAGCGCGCGGCAGGTTCTCTTCAAAATCATCGTAGCTGTCATCTTCTGAGCTGTTCACTGGCTCATCTGTCAACGGACGATAACGGACTTCTACTGGAAAGCTACGCCCTTCTACATTAAAAATAGGCGCAGGAACTTGCCGTTTGAGCTTATTGTCATAACGGCTGAAGTATTCACTAAAGCGCTTAGTATCCAGGGTAGCTGACGTAATAATGACTTTTAAATCTGGGCGATTGGGCAGCATCTTTTTGAGATAACCCATAATAAAATCGATATTTAAGCTACGCTCATGCGCCTCATCGATAATAATCGTATCGTACTTACTCAAAAACCGATCATGACCCAACTCAGCGAGCAGAATACCGTCCGTCATGAGCTTTACAATAGATTGCGCTGTCCCTTGCTCATTAAAGCGAATCTTAAAACTGACCGTATTACCTAATGGCTCACCCAGCTCTTCTGCGATACGGTTTGCCACACTACGAGCAGCCAATCGTCTCGGCTGTGTATGCCCTATCTGCCCTGTAATACCGCGCCCTGCTAGCATTGCAAGCTTAGGCAACTGCGTCGTTTTACCAGAACCCGTCTCACCAGCAACGATAATAACTTGATTATCGATAATCGCTTGTACTAAGTCTTCTGCGCGTTGGCTAACAGGCAGATCCAGATTTAGCTTGGCAGGTAAATCACTTGGAATACTATTGATACGTGCCTGCACAGCTTCTTGAGAACGCATTTTTATTTTCTCGTACTGAGCACGTTTTTTAGCGAGTACATCATCTAGCTTCTTTTCTTGCTCAGAATCATGATTAGATTTTTTATTCTTAGGCACAGCAGCACGTGCCAGCTCACGTTCAAGACGGCTTAAGTAATAGCTATCCTTGGCAAGTACTGGTAGATCCGCCAGTGGTACTGCTGGCTTCTTAGTATCTTGAGTTTCATTTACAGTAGATGTATCTGAATCGCTGTTTTCAGGAATATTGAGCTTAGAAGTATTGGGCATATTTGCTTAGGCTATTTATTATGTAGAAGTGGTTAGATTATGGGGGTAATTGGGGTATGATTCAAGTTAGTCGAGTCTTGATTGCTCTTGTATCAATAATGCTGAAACTATCACACATTACAGAACGTATCCGAACTTAAACTATCCATTAAGTTCATTTAATCAGGCGTGTATTGGGTTACTTTTATAAAATTTAGATAAACCTATTATAGCGCCAATTTCTTTAAATTCTTGATGCTTAGATAGCCGACGTACTCTTTGTCTTCTTTAGCATTCAGCTCATCTGTATCACTAATATGCTCAATCGAAAGCTGAACATTGGAGATAAGATCGTTTACGTTATATATATCATCTATATCTACTGCAAACTTATCATCAATATGAGAAGCTGCATTAAAAGGTGACGTTTCATCTTTAAAAGTAAACTGCTTATAAAAATCACTTTTTTTTGCTTGTTTGATCGCGTCAGCTTGGTTAGGTGCAACGATGAGTAGCTTGTAGTGAAATTCTTCAAAACTGCCCTGCTGATAGCCACCTAAATTGATAAAGAATAAATTTAAGTCAGTAGCAACCTTTACTTGCTCCCTTGGTTCAATTAACTTGATGGCATAACTACCCACTTTAGTAATTGCTCTATATGAATCAATATGCCATTTATTTTTTACCTCAGGCCAATGCTCATTGATATCTCCTATTAAGTCACTCACTTGACTGGCTGCGCCAAAGAAAATATCGTGTTGCTCAATCAGACGGCCTTTAGGACGACCTCCAAGCTGAACCATATATAGTGTTAGCATTTTACGTAATCTCTATTAAATCAAAATCCATAGTTAACCTAAAGGTAATGCTGTCATTGCTAGGATAGAATGTTCTTAAGTACTGTCATACTGGAACTACTCTACCCGTCTTCAATGCAAATGCCCAATCTTCACGTCCGTTTCTTAGAGCCATATTTGCTGCTGCTTCATGGTTATAAGCCACCTTGACATGCTCAGTTTGCCAATGTTTACCCTGTTGGGTCTCAATACACTTGATAAGAGCATAATTAGCATGAGGCGAATAAGTTTGCATCTTATGAAGAATAGGCAAATCATCTTCGTAAGCTGGATAGCCAACGCTACCACTATTCACAATAGTTTGTCCTGACGACAGTACTACTGTTCGCGGGATGTGTGTATGACCACATAAGATAACATCATTATCAATACCATCGAGTAACGCCAATATAGTCGCATCATTACGCACTATTGGTTGACCCGTTTCGATATCCTCTAGTAAATATATCATGTCATCGGTCGGCGAACCGTGGCAGAGGTATACATCCTCACTGACATGAAAATCAAATGGTAAAGACCGCATCCATTCAATCGCTTTTTTAGAGAGATCTTTGATAATAAAACCCATGGTTGGATTATTAGCAATTTCTGCCATAGTAGCTTCATAAATCTGCCTATCCTGATTGCCTCTAATAGTAATAATATCATCTCGATTTGCCATTAATAGCTCATAGGTAGCATGAGGTGCTATTGGCCCGTATAAAATATCACCAAGATTGACAATCTGATCAACATCTCGATATCTTATATCAGCAAGCACAGCTTCAAGGGCGTAGACATTACTATGAATATCTGAAATCGCAGCGATGGTTGTTATCTGTTTCTTTTCTAAGTTATCCATTTTCTGACTCACTAATCAAAAACTGCTTTACAACGTCAACGGTTGCTAACGGATCTTCTTCGTGCGGTACATGACCTAAGTTATCAAATATTTTAAGCTGACTATTACGTATATCTCTATGAAATAACGCGGCATTTCCTACAGGAATAAGATCATCTTTTGCACCCCATAAGATCAAAGTCGGCATGTCTAGCTGCTTTATTTGAGCTTGATCGCTCTCATCATCAGTTTCATTTAGGCGACGACTCAAAGCCTGCCGATTACCTTTACGTAGGGTCAATTCATAGTATCTGTTAATCAACTCCTCATCGACTTTGCTGTCATCGGCATACACGCTTAAAACGCTTTTCTCAACAACACTTCTGGGTAGGATGCGATTTAAAATTGGTGACATCGCTGGATATTTAGCAAGTTTAAAACCAATAGGAATATGTTTGGGCGTTGCTGGATAACCAACTGAATCTACCAATATCAATCGATTGACACGCTCAGGATACAAAGCTGCAGTACGCCACGCTACCTTGCCTCCCAATGAATTACCAGCTAGCGTGACACGGTCCAGCTTCAAATGATTAAGTACTTCAATGACAAACGCCGCATAATTTTCGCTGCTATATTGTGTGCTCTCGTCCACATAAGGACCTGTCAAACCAAACCCTGGCAAATCCATGCTCACGACACAGTATTGATCAGACAGCGCCTTGGTCCAGCCCTCCCATGTATGCAAACTTGCCGATGTACCATGCAATAAAACGATTGTTTCGGGTCGGTTTTTTTCGGCTGCATTGTCACGATTTTTATAACAGTTAGCTGACTGCACTACATGCGCCTGCATACCTTGTATGTCTATAAATTCGCTGTTGGGTAGTTGCCATTGTTTTAGCTCAGCGACGGTACGATCAGGTGCCCAGTATTTTGCTATAAATACCATTAACACGGCAATTGCGCCTAGCACTATGAGAACAGTTGCTTTCAATAAATACTGTGTCATATGATCAAATCCATTTAATAAGATGACGTTAATAATAAACATTCTATACCGTTAGCTCGTATGATAAGCCATAAAAAACCCCAACGTTCAATTTGTCTTGAACATTGGGGTTTCACTTATACTAAGCAGATATGACTAGGATTGTAATGACTACTTGATTATATCAAGAAAAAGTACGCCCATAGCCCGATAACGATAGTAGCAATGATATTTAATATGATACCTGTACGAATCATTTCTGTTTGCTTGATCAAACCTGTACCAAACACAATAGCATTTGGCGGTGTGGCAACTGGCAACATAAAAGCACACGATGCACCAATACCGATGACCAATACGAGCACCTCATGTGGCAAACCCATCTGCTCTGCAATAGCGGCAAATACAGGTACTAGCAATGCTGCCGAGGCAGTATTGGAAGCAAATTCTGTCAAGAAAATAATAAATGCTGAGACTGCCATCATCACAACAATAAGTGGTGCCGAAGACAACGCAGTTGCTACGGTTTCCCCTAGTACCAAAGACGCCCCAGATACTTTCAAAATTGTCGATAGCGCAATACCGCCACCAAACAACATGAGCACACCCCAATCCGTATTATCTGATACTTGCTTCCAAGATACCAACCCTAAGCTCACTACTGCTGCCGCTGCTGATAGTGCAACGATAGCATCAGTGTCCGTAATATCTAAAGCTGCACCAATCTTTTTGGAAAATATCCAGCTCAATGCCGTAACGATAAAGACGATGATAGTGACGATACGTGGCTTGTTCCAAGCAATCGGCGCATCATCAACTAGGACAATGGTACGGTTTAGGTTCGGCTTTAGATACAAATACATTGCACCCAACAGTACTGGTAATAGTATCAACATCATTGGGATACCAAACTTCATCCAATCAACAAATGCGATATCCAATGCTTTTGCAGCAATGGCATTTGGTGGCGAGCCGACAATCGTGCCCAAACCACCCAAACTTGCTGAATAAGCAATACCAAGCAGTACAAACACAAAAGTACCGCGATCTTCTTTACTATCAACTTGCGTTAAAATACCGAGTGCCAATGGGAGCATCATTGCCGTTGTCGCTGTATTCGATATCCACATGGACAAGAATGCCGTCACACCAAATATCAAAAATACTGCTGTACTAAGCTTGCCGCCCGACAACGATAGAATTTTTAGCGCGATTTTTCTATCGAGCTTTTGTACATGTAACGCGGCAGCCAAGGCAAAACCACCAAAGAAGAGATAAATAATGGGGCTGGCAAAGCTCTGCAGACCGACTTCAGCATTAAAATCAGGAATGCCAATTAATGTCCCAACCACAACCACCAAGATCGCAGTGATTGTGACGTGTATCGCCTCAGTGAGCCATAGCACGCCGATAAAAAACAGCATTGCTAGCCCTTTGTTAGCACTGACCTCAAATGGCAATACACTATAAATAATAAAACTAATGATTGCCGCAATGGCGACCACGATCAATCCTTTTCCCGTTCCCTTTGGGAATGTATCCGTAAATAAATACTCGTTACCATCATCAGGAATATGGCTATCCAGCTTTTTCTCTGACATAAATTATCCTTATCGCATCCAAAGTGAGTATGAAGTCAAAATTATTGCAACACACACTTATTATAAGACATCATGATATTCATATAGCGAACATTACGCGCGAAAATATCATATCAGAATAACTTATATATGAATACATTTTGATTAATTTTGTTTTTTTAGGATATCTGTTTGATTCGTTAATGATAATCACCTCTCGACTTTGTGAGATTTTTCAATAGTAGCTCTCTCACTACTTTGTTCTCACTGCTTTGAATGGACGCCTTGGTTGATAAAAATTACATAAAGCATTCAAACATTCATCATTTGGGGCTATACAAGTAAAAACCGATACCACATAATTTTAGGGTTAGATAGATAATCATCAATAAAAACAAGAGGAATGACACTATGACAGATGCAAATAAAACCGATGCAACCACAAAAATGGCGCCAAAAGACATCAATCAAGATAGTCTGGCCAAAGAAGATCAACAGCGTACTGACGACTCAGCGCTAGATATGATGCAAGGTATGCATGAGCACGAAGATCACAAAGAGTAAGAGCAAAGCATGTTTTAACAGCTCGCTATTCTACACCTAAATAAACATGTAAAAACCAATACGGTTAATAACAGGCATGATAGGCGTTTATCACTATGATAAGCGCCTATCTTTTTTTGGTTCTCTCATTTCTGGCAGATGGTCTGAGACATAGTTGTATACAAATGCTGCTGTCGACACAATGGCGATGGGAACAAACAAAGCATCATAGCTAACTTTGGCAAACAAAAAAGCCCCCACTGTACTGCCACCGCAGAAGCAATACCAGATAATGGCTTGGAACCCCAAGGTTGGCTTACTAATAGAGCGACCAGCAAGCCAGTTACCGATTGCTGCACCCATATCGGATGTCAGTCCTGTCAAATGAGTTGTGCGAATAACTGCCCCACTATAAGTGGCTACCATCGCGTTTTGTAATCCGCAGGCCATCGCTGCTGCCAATTGTCCGAGATAGTCATGCTGCTGATATAACCAGTAGGCAGCTATTAGTAATGCTGCTTCAAAATATAGCGCACGCCCGTAACGACGGCCTAGTGTTAAGGATGTCTGCCCAATGACAAAACCACTCAATATCGCTCCTGCCAAAAAAGACAGCAAAAGCGCTCCGATATACAAAATACTGTGGGCGTCTGAATAAGCGATAGCTGCTGCAAACAAGCTGACATTACCGGTGACATGCGAGACTGATAAATTGGCAAATCCCATCAATGCGGTTGTATTCACGCAGCCGGCGCTAAATGCCAATACTGCCCCACCCCACAATATCCACTTTGGTAACTTGGTTATCATATTTGTCACCTAAAGGTCTACTGCCAAAAAGACTCATAGTATAACGAGAAAAGGCAGCCAATTGGCTGCCTTTTCAATTTCAATAGCTGAGTGAATCATTGGTAATGACCATCAACGCAAAAAATACTTAAATGATTATTGCGCTGGCTCATCCAGCATCATCAACTGCTCACTGATAGCGACGGTATTAAAGCCTGCATCAACAAACATGATCTCACCCGTGATACCAGATGCCCACGGAGATAATAGGAATAGTGCTGCGTTACCTACTTCCATCTGATTGACATTACGTTGTAGTGGTGCGATTTTTTCGCTGATATCGAGCATTTTGCGGAATGATTTGATGCCACTAGCCGCTAGCGTGCGAATTGGACCTGCTGAGATCGCATTGACACGGATACCTTCGCCGCCCATAGAAGTCGCTAAGTAGCGCACGCTGGCTTCAAGACTGGCTTTTGCCATACCCATGACATTGTAGTTTGGCAATACTGAGATACTGCCTTCATAAGTTAATGTCAGCATAGAACCATGACGCATTGCAAGCAACTCACGAGCTGCTTTTGCCAATGCCACAAAGCTGTAGCTAGAAATATCATGTGCTATGTGGCTGCCTTCACGCGTGGTAGCATTGACAAAGTCACCATCGAGCTGATCCATTGGGGCAAAACCAATGGCGTGTACCACACCATCAATACCATCACCCCAATGCGCGGTTACTTGCTCAAAACAAGCAGCAATCGACTCATCAGAGGCGACATCACACTCTAGCACCAAATCCGCTTCGAACTGTTCGGCAGCCATGTCCACACGCTTTTTGATTTTATCATTCGGATAAGTCAGGATCAGTGAGGCGCCTTCGCGGTGTAGCGCTTCTGCAATAGCCCAAGCGATAGAGAGTTTACTTGCGATGCCAGTTACGACAAATCGTTGTCCTTGCAATAGCATAAGATTTCCTTTTGAATCAATCGAGATGATTTAGAGTATAGGTTTATTTAGAGTAATCAGAAAGTGACGCGTCATGAAATGATGCAAATCAAAAGATGACCTATTATACACGAATTAGTTTAAGTAAACAGTCGTAAACTGTACTTGTCGACTCTCATTAACGTTGTATTAACCTCTCATTTAGTAAACCAATCAGATATCTGCCATCCATAACGGTCTTTATATAAACGTTCTAAACGATATACACCGTTATAGTTATGACCCTATTGATTTGTCTGAGACTCTGAACAGATTAAACACTCAACTGCTTGCTACAGCAGTATGAAGTTCAGCAGATTTCGAGTATAATCACAGCCCTTCCCAGCTTGCACAATTTTATAAGAATCCTGACATGATAGGATTCAACGTTAAGCTACACCCACATTTTGGATGGCTGCCAAACTTATGAGTAACACCCCAATAATAACCCCAGATTATAAAGAAAGTACCGAATCCTATCGCCAACTGATTGGTTCAACTGGCGAAGACTTAGATCGTCCTGGTTTATTAGACACGCCTGTACGTGCGGCAAAGGCTTTTGCTCACTTAACCAAAGGCTATCATCAAAGCATTGAAGAGGTGGTCAATGATGCGGTTTTTCCATCGACCAATCGTGAGCTAGTACTGGTACAGAACATTGAGTTTTATTCACTGTGCGAGCATCATATGCTACCGTTCCATGGTGTGGCTCATATTGGCTACCTGCCTGATGGTCAAGTACTGGGGCTATCGAAGTTTGCCCGCATTGTCGATATGTTTGCCCGTCGTCTACAAATACAAGAAAACCTGAGTGAACAGATTGCACAAACCATCATGGATGTTACTGGCTGTCGCGGCGTGGCGGTAGTCATGGATGCCTCGCACATGTGTATGATGATGCGCGGTGTCAGCAAACAGCATTCAACCACGCGTAGTACCGCGATGCTTGGCGAATATCAACACGACAATCAAGCCCGTAATGAATTTTTGGGTGCGGTACCTAAACGTCAGCCAGCGTTTTAATTGGCTGTTAATTGATTAAGCTGTTGTGAATAACAACCAAATAAAAAGGACGCATATGATGCGTCCTTTTTATTTGGCTGAGCGGTAGAAAAATAGTACTAACCAACTGGTTTTACATCATCTACCCAATCGCCATAACCAGCCGCTTCCATCTGCGCCAGTGGAATAAAGCGGAGCGCTGCTGAATTCATGCAATAGCGCTTGCCAGTCGGTGCTGGACCATCATCAAATACATGGCCTACGTGTGAGTCCGCGTAACGGCTACGAATTTCAGTACGGGTTCCAAATATTCCTCGATCTGGCTTTTCAACCACTAAGCTCGTATCCAATGGACGAGTAAAGCTCGGCCAGCCTGTACCAGATTTATATTTATCACGCGAAGAATACAGTGGCTCACCAGATACGACGTCTACATATAATCCAGGCTCTTTGTTATCCCAGTACTCATTATCAAAGGCACGCTCAGTACCTTCTTTTTGAGTGACTTTGTACTGAATATCACTAAGGGACTTCTTTAGCGCATCTTGTGAAGGTTTTACAAATGTATCTGGATTAAAACCTTTGCTTACTTTGCTATCTGATATGTTATTTAATGTCACTTGCTGTGTGCTATCTGCTTTGGGCGTAAACTTACTAAAATCAAGCTCGTATTTTTTACCATAAACACTCTCGATAAACTGATAGCGACCAGAATTGAAGGTATAAGCTTTATAGCGTATTGGGTTCTTTTTATAATAATCCTGATGATACTCTTCAGCAGGATAAAAAGTACTAGCAGGTACAATCTCGATCACTACTGGCTTGTCATACACACCAGATGCTTGCAGTGATTGCTTGGCCGCTTCTGCGATTTGCTTTTCTTGCGCATTATTATAAAAAATCGCTGGACGGTACTGTGTGCCACGATCAACATACTGTCCTTTATCATCAGTAGGATCAGCGATTCTCCATAGCGCCTGTACTATGCCATTGTAAGTAATTTTCTTAGGATCATAATACACCTGCGCTGCTTCTGTATGCCCAGTACCACCTGCTGATACTTGCTTGTAGGTTGGGTTTTCAGCGGTGCCACCCGTATAGCCAGATACGACTTCTACCACGCCAGGGATTTTTTCATAGCCTGCTTCAACACACCAAAAACACCCACCCGCTACCGTGGCTACTGCCAATCCTGGCGTAGTCGGTGCATATGGGTTAGCGGCAGTTGTACTCTTTACAGTAGAGCTGTTTTCAGTTGATGCGCAGCCTGCGTAAATCGCACTACTCGCTATGATAACTAACCCTATAATTCTAGATGGTAATATGCGATTCATGAGAATCTCCTAAGCGTAATGTCCTCTAAATATCCTAATGCTTTTGTATCACTGAAACATTCCTATACTGTTATATATTTACAGTTCATTAAGATATTTTTTATCAACTGAGTGTAATCACAAGATAAATTAAACGATTATTTGATAACGATTACATATTTTAGTATGACTTAACTATAGAAATAAGACGGAAACTTTATTATCTCAATGCATTAAAAAAGCCTATCCTCCAAAGAGTAATAGACTTTTTTATTTTAATATCACTAGCTCTATAAAAAACTATGACGCTGTTTCATTATTACTATCAGCACGTTCGTCGCTAGCTTGCTTAATTTTCGTTAGAATTTCTTTGATTTCAGATGCTGATAGATAGGTGGGCACAGCATAGGTGTCACTGACTTCTTTTGCCGCTGCCTTTGCAATATCATCAAAGTCGCTGGTTTGCATACCATTGACAGTCGGATCAATATTTAGATCTGCAATCAAGTCTCTAACTTGGGTGATAAGGTGATCTGCTATCTCACTATCGCCATTGGCTGCTTGACCATCCTGTACCATACCGGTTCTTTTCGCCAATGCAGCCAGTCTTTTTTTGCTCGCTTTGCGATTGACGTCGAGCACATAAGGCAACACGATGGCATTAGCACGGCCATGCGGAATACTATAGTAAGCGCCTAACTGATGCGCGATAGCATGCACATAGCCCAGACCTGCTTTGTTAAAGGCAATCCCGCCGTAATGAGCGGCGATACCCATCTCTTCTCTTGCTTTTAGATTACCACCGTCTTTATAAGCTAGTGGTAGATAATGCATGACAGATTTTACGGCAGAGGCTGCATAATAATCTGTCTCTACGCTGGCATTAGCACTCATCCATGCTTCTAAGGCATGGGTCAATACATCAATGCCAGTATCTGCTGTGATATGGGCTGGCATGCCTTTCATGATAACTGGGTCAATCGCAGCGGCTAGTGGTACCATTCTTGGGTCGATAGACAATGCTTTTTGATGCGTTTTGTCATCAGACACTACTGCACCAAGTGTCGCTTCTGAACCCGTGCCAGCTGTCGTTGGTACGCAGTATAGCGGCGTTGCAGGCTTTCTTGCTTTAAGAATACCGATTAGCTGCTTTGGCTTGCACTTGTTGCCTTGAGACATGGCTATCATTTTGGCCGCATCGATCACTGAGCCGCCACCAATGGCTACGATAGAGTCACAATTGGCCTCTATAGACTGACGTAGTCCTTCTTCAACTACTTTAAAAGTAGGATCTGGCGTAACACCGTCATAGATGTGGTAACTGATATTTTTCGCATCTAGATAATCGGTAACTTTTGCTGGTATGCCCAGTTTGTTGAGCACTGCATCCGTGACAATAAACACATTGGTATTGCCTTCATTGATAAGCATATCGCATAGCTCGTCACAGGCAGTCTCGCCAACGAATAACATCGGTCTTCTGATAGGTATCACATAAGATACTGCTTTTAATACCTTTGCCCGAGTCTTAGCCACAGCCAAATAACCAGCATGCTGCAAACTGTTGTTCTTTACCAATTTAGTAATACTGTTTTGTGTTTTCATGAGCACAAAAATCCTTTTTAATGATGGTTTTAACTGCAATAAAGACCGTTAAAGACCGTTTTTGCCAGCCAGTTAAATATTACTAATTTACGAGCGCCAGAATGTATAAAGATACGCATCACAGCATTATAAAATGGGCAGCTCTCTAAAATTATTGTACCACTGCTCTTTTCAATATGTCGCTATTATTATGAACTGCAATGTGTCAATTTTATACCAAGCCGCTTATTTTAGTTGCTTATTTTGATTGATCAATCTAAGTGGCTACAGTAAGTCGTTTAAACTAGTCAGTACTTGCCTTTAACAGTTGCTGAGTATAAATATGTTGTGGGTGATTAAAGAGATCTTCGGTACGTCCAGACTCTACGCAAGTGCCTTGTTTCAATACCATGATATGCTGACACAGTGCACGTACTACCTTGAGATCATGACTGATAAAGACATAGCTGACTTGCAGTCTTTCTTGGATTTCACGTAATAAACTAACTACTGTGACCTGTGTGGTACTATCGAGCGCAGAAGTAGGCTCATCCAATATAAGTAGACTGGGTTTCATAATAAGTGCGCGCGCCAGTGCCACGCGTTGACGCTGACCACCTGACAGCTCATGCGGATAACGCTGCGCAAATGCTAAAGGCAAATGTACCGTAGCAAGACTATCTAGCACCGCTTGCTGACGGGCGACTTTATCCACGCCTTGTACTAACAATCCTTCTTCCACGATTTGCATGACCGTCATACGCGGATTAATACTGGCAAATGGATCTTGAAATACCATCTGTATCTGCGAGCGGAATTTACGCAGCGCTTTTTTGGACAATGCTGAGATATCTTGATCATTGACCACTACCTGCCCATTCACACGTGCTTGGTTGCTTAGCAATTGGCTAAGCGCCAGCGCAATGGTGGTTTTGCCAGAGCCAGACTCACCTACGATACCCAATGCCTGACTTTTTTGCAGTATCATATCGACATCTTTAACCGCATCGAACCAGTGCTTAGTACCACCAAGCAGACCTTTTTCAATTGGGAACTGTACGTTAAGACGCGTCACTTCTAATACGCTTGATTGTTTATCTGCGTTATCGTCTTTTATGGTTAATGCTTGCCCAAAGTCTTGCTTGATAAGTGTGCGAGTATAATCGGCCTTAGGCTGCTCAAATACCACAGACGTTTTACCCTGTTCAATCGTTTGACCTTGGCGCATAACGATGATCTCATCACTATAGCGCCTGACCAGATTGAGATCGTGACTGATTAATATCATCGCCATATTGTGCTTGCGTTTGAGCTCATCTAGTAGCGCCAAAATCTCATGCTGCAAAGTAACATCGAGCGCAGTCGTTGGCTCATCAGCAATTAGAATATCAGGCTTCTGAGCCAATGCCATGGCAATCATCACTCGCTGACGCTGGCCACCCGATAACTCATGTGGGTAACGATTCAATTTGTCAGCAGGATCTGCAATATTGACGTCATCTAGCAAAGCAATGCTGGTGTCTCGCCATTGCTTTTTAGGTACGCCGCTTAGACGCAACGATTCAGCAATTTGTTTAGCGACCGTATGCAACGGGTTTAATGCGGTCATTGGCTCTTGAAACACCATACCAATCCGCTGTCCACGAATAGACCGTAGTGCAGCGTTACGCGCTTTATTATTCGCTATGGGCAAGGTCGACATGCCTATTGTACTTGCCAGCTGCACCTCACCAGTAACGGTGAGGCTGTCTGATAACAGACCTAGTAGCGCAAGACTGGCAATCGATTTACCAGAGCCTGACTCACCAACGATGGCCAAGGTTTGCCCTTGTCTTAGCTTATAAGACAGCGCATCGACCAACTGGATACCTGTAGTCGTAGTAATAGTTAATCTATCTACGGTTAGCATGAGCTTATCTTGTGCACGATTAGGGCTTTCATTTGGCGCGTTGTGTTGCTCGTTGGCGACAATATTTTTAGTCATATTAAGAACGCCTCGGATCAAATGCATCTCGCAGCGCTTCGCCAACGAAGATGAGTAATGATAAAATAAAGGTCAAACTAAAGAATCCTGACAAAGCAAGCCACGGTGCATCGAGGTTATTTTTCCCTTGTACCATTAGCTCACCAAGAGACGGCGAGCCAGGCGGCAAGCCATATCCCAAGAAATCCAGCGCAGTTAAGGCGATAATATTGGCCGTTAAAATAAATGGCAACTGCGATAAGCTAGAAGCTAATGCATTGGGTAAGATATGTCTGAGCATGATTTGGCTGTCCGAAACGCCTAAATTGCGTGCAGCTCGCACATAGTCAAAATTACGGGCTCGCAAAAACTCTGCCCGTACCAAACCAACCAGTCCCATCCAACCGAACAGTAGCATCATGGCAAACAGCATAATAATGCTAGGACTAAACAGACTGACCAAAATAATAATCATAAATAGCTGAGGCATACCGCCCCATACTTCCATAAATCGCTGTCCTGCCAGATCTACCCAGCCGCCATAATAGCCTTGTACCGCACCAACGATAATCCCAATCAGTGCGCCCGCAAGCGTCAAGGCCAAACCAAACAGTAACGACACTCGCATACCATAAAGTATCCGTGCCAGCACATCACGTCCCATATCATCAGTACCAAGCCAGTTCTGAGCATTGGGTGCTGCTGGATAAGGCAGACCAAGCTCGACGTTGGGCGTCTGGTCGGCAAACGGAATAGGCGGCATTATATAAAACCCTTGCTCATCAATCAGCGACTGCACTGCAGGGTCTTTATAATTGGTTTCGGTCTCAAATACACCGCCAAACGTCGTTTCAGGATAGGCCTTTAATACCGGAAAGTAATAATCGCCTTGATATTGAACCAGTAAAGGTTTGTCATTGGCAATGACGTTAGCTGCCATACAAATAACAAATATCACTGCGAAAACAAACAGCGATATCACCCCAAGTCTATTTTGACGAAAGCGATTGAGTCGTGCTTGCCAGATAGGGTTCAAGCGTTGCTTTTTTGTGGTAGATAGCTGCTCAGGCATTGGCGCTTTATCTGGTTCGCTATTAATAGTACTGCGATTTGGTGAAGGTTGATTATTTGACATTAGCGCCCCTCAAAGTCAATACGAGGATCGATTAAGTGATAGCTCAAATCACTGATTAACTGCAGTAGCAGCCCCACTAAGGTAAAGATAAATAGTGTGCCAAATATCACTGGATAATCGCGTTGTTGAATGGCTTCAAAACCTAGTAAACCGAGGCCATCAAGTTTAAAGATAATTTCAATCAAAAAGTTACCGGCAAAGAAGATACCAACGATAGCGGCCGGAATACCTGCGATAATAATCAACATCGCATTGCGAAAAACATGTCCGTATAGTACTTGACGCTCACCTAAGCCTTTAGCACGAGCAGTGAGTACATACTGTTTGCCCAGCTCCTCTAAAAAGCTGAATTTGGTCAGATAGGTCAAACCTGCAAAACCGCCTACAGTACTTGCCAGCAGCGGTAACGCCAAATGCCAAAAATAATCTTTTACTTTACCAAGCGCGCTTAGCTGATCAAAATTTTCGGACGTCAGTCCCTGTAATGGAAAGATATTCCAATAGCTGCCACCTGCAAAGAAAACCAGTAAAATCACTGCGAAGACAAACACAGGTATTGCATGTCCGATCGCTAGCAGCATAGCAGTGGCTTTATCAATGCCTGAGCCATGATGCATCGCTTTATAGACGCCTAGCGGAATAGCGATCATATAGATGAGCAACGTACTCCACAGCCCAAGCGATATCGAGACTGGCAGCTTCTCTATGATAAGATCGGTCACCGACTGCCCTTTAAAAAACGACTCACCAAAATCTAGCTGAGCGTAGTTCTTTAGCATGAGCCAAAATCGCTCTGGAGCGGATTTATCAAAGCCATATTGAGCATTGATCGCAGCGACCATCTCCTCAGAGAGACCACGCGTGCCTTGATAAGTACTGTCGTTGCCACCTGCACTGCCCGCACCAATATTACCGCCAAGCGCATTATCTTTTGCGCCCTGCTCAATAAGTGCCAGCTGCTGCTCAACAGGCCCGCCCGGTGCCGCCTGTACGATCACAAAATTGGCAAGCAATATCAAAAATAGTGTCGGCAATATCAGTAGTAGTCTTTTTAAGATATAACGACCCATAATGGCGACTTCCTAAATAAAGAGAGATAGCAATGACGTTCAGCAGCGAATTGTGGTGTATTAAATAGGTGCTTAAAAGCAAACTATTTGTTAAAAACTTACTTTAAAAGTTGTTTTTCAGCTCACGTAACGCTGCAAATACCGTTAACGACTTCTCATCATCGATAGGCATTTTGGATTTAACTCCTGCGATTACACTCGGCTCTTGTGTACGTAAAAACACATTTACCGTGCGCTCATGCTCTAGTGTCACTGGTAGCGTTGCCATGCCTTGTTCAGTTTGTACCTCTGCTCGTGCTAAGGCTTGCTGCATCGATTCATTGTCAGGTTCAATAGATAGACCAAAACGTAGGTTACTGGCCGTATATTCATGCGCCGGATACAGTAGCGCCTCATGAGGCAAGCCGTTCAAACACTTAAAGCTCTCATGCAGTTGCTCAATCGTACCAGTAAACACACGTCCACAACCTGCACTAAACAACGTATCACCGCAGAAACAATGCTTTTGCCCATCGATATCCAAAATATAGGCCATATGGCTAGCGGTATGCCCTGATACATCCCAGACTTGCGCAGAGCAGCCCCATGCGCTCACCGTGCTACCGTCTTTGATAGTTTGATCTTCATCGACGCCATGCTCACTATGCGCAACCAGATGAGTCATCGGATACGATTCCTGCAACTCTGCGACGCCGCCGATATGATCATGATGATGGTGAGTCGTCCAAATCGATGTTAGTTCGAGCTCATGCGTCTCTAGATAATCAATGACCGGCTGGGCTTGACCTGGATCAATGACAATCGCCTGCTTATTATTTTCATTAATCAATGTCCAGACATAGTTATCGCTAAATGCTTTGATTGGGTGAATACGGATACTCATGTTAAATCCTTACCGGTAGTTGTTTTTGTTACGTGTTATTTTGAATTATCTAGGACGTGTCCTCAATTCAAACGAGTGCCCTCTAAATGGGCTAAAAACAGCTAAATTTTGCCAAACATCGTCAAATAGTTGGTCAATATCTCGATATTATCTGCACTATTTTCCTCGTTTGACGGCAATTTATCTCATTTTTATCACCATTTTTAAAATGAGGACACGCCCTAATCTAACTGTTATTTGACAGCAACAGCATATATGCTCAGCTGACTGTTGTTATCGGTATCGGGTCAAACTTTATAATAAAAACTGTCTACTGCTTTAAATATTTATTGATACGCCCTTCTGCCTCTTTATCCACCCACCAATAATCGATACCAACAGCATTGGTCGGTAGTTTTTCGGTATGGCGATACTGATCCCAGTAAGCGACATTGGTGCCAGACTTGCCGTATAGCGGTACGACATAATGACCTGCGCGCAACAACCGATCTAGCACCTGCGTATACAGTACAATCTCGTCACGATTTTTAGCATTACCAAGGGCAGCAACGACCTTATCGACAGCTGCATTCTTGATACCAGCACTGTTATGATTACCCGGCTCGTTAGCAGCAGCGCTACCCCAGAATGCGGCTTGCTCAGCACCAGGAGATAGACTTTGGGCAAATATATCCACGACCATATCATAATCGAAACGGCGCATACGCTCATAATATTGCGGCCCATCGACTTGGCGCAATGTTGCATCGAATCCCAAGCGTTTTAGATTGCGTATATAAGGCAACAAGACACGGCCCATGGTCTCGCCTGTCATCAAAATCTCAATCTGGGCAAGCGACCCATCAGGTTGATATAGTTTCATATCCTCATAATAAAACCCAGCCTCTAATAGAAGCTTACGCGCCTCTAATAACCCTTGACGATTAAAGCCATTCCCATCACTGGTGGGTAGCTGCCATTCTGCTAATGTCGCTTTACGCTGAATCGGTTCGAGCTCAGACAATAACGACGTCAATACCTGCATCTCTGCATCAGATGGCGTACCCGTTGCGGCAAGCTCTGAGCCATGGAAGAAGCTCTGCAAACGCTCGTACTGCCCATGAAATAGGGTTTTATTCATCCATTCAAAATCATAAGCAGCTGTCAGTGCTTGGCGAACTTTAATATCTTGAAAGATTGGGCGACGCAAATTCATCACCAACGCTTGCATCGGTACTGGATTTTGACTGGTTATCGTCTCTTTTTGGATAAGCCCTGCTTTTACGGCAGGGAAATTATACCCAGTTACCCAGTTCGATGCTTTATTTTCGGGGCGAAAACGGTATTGACCAGATTTAAAACCCTCAAAGGCAATCTCATCACTTTGATAATAAACAAACTTGATCATATCAAAGTTGTAGCGGCCACGATTGACCATCAAATCACGACCCCAATAATTGGGATCACGTATATAACTTACCGAACGCCCAGCATCGACGCGTCCCAACTTATAAGGACCACTACCCATCAATGGTGACAGACTGATTTTCTCAAAATCGGCATCAATGGAAGACTTGGCAAATATAGGGAACTGGCCAACAGTCAGTAAAATCTCTTTGTTTTCAGCAGAGGCAAAGACAAACTTTACTTGTTGATCATTAATGATTTGAATGTCTTTGATATCGCTAAGATAACTGCGAATATACATGGGGCCTTTGTTCAATATCGCCTCAAAAGTCGCTTTTACATCGCGACTGGTCACATCCGACCCATCCCAAAAACGAGCATCAGGATTGAGATGATAGATAATCCAGCTTGTATCACCGGGATCATATGTCACTTTACTTGCCAGCTGTGGATACATGGTAAATGCTTCATTTAATGAACCAGTCATCAAAGTATCATACAGATAGTCTGTGCCAATCATCGCCACACCCGTGGTCATCCATTTATTGGCGCTATTAAACGTACCGCGAGCATCTAGAGACAGCGTACCTCCTGATGGCGCTTTTGGATTGGCATAAGGTAAGTAAGGTGCATCGATGTATTCAGTAGGACTATTGTGACCAAGCGCGGTCGTCGTGATAGGTGCAGCGATACTGCTCGGTATCCAACTGACGGTGATGGTTAGCAATACAGCTTTTAACAGGGCGTTTTTTATTATCATGACGTTATAACAAACCTCTATGCTAACCAATATAAATATCAAAACGTAAAGCCTGACAGCAAAACAGCGTTATAGCAAAATTTTATCATAACAAACTTAGGTTTTTTAACCTAATGGTTTGCCGTGGATATCGCTTCATGGTGATAGCATTAAGCGATATCCACGGCAAACCATTATTACTACGCGCTAGCATGACCAAACTGTCTGTTTATAAATATAAAAAAGGCGCAACCATGACTAGTTACGCCCTTCTTGATGTGCAGTTTATATATAAAAACTTTATACGTTAGCGGTTACTCTTTTGCTTAGGCGTGCTTTTTTTCGAACGCAATCATAAAGTCAACCAGCTGCTGTACCCACTCAATTGGTACGGCATTGTAGATGCTGGCTCGCATACCGCCTACGTCACGATGACCTTTTAGATTTAACAAGCCAGCTTTTTCTGACTCTTCTAAGAATACTTTATCAAGGCTGCTGTCTGCTAAAGTAAATGGCACGTTCATGATAGAACGATACTTAGAATCTACTGGATTATTATAAAAACTGCTGTCATCGATTGTCTTATAAAGTAAGTCAGCTTTTTGCTGATTGATTTTACCGATAGCAGCTACACCTCCCTGCTCTTCCAACCAATCAAACACCAGCCCTGCTAAGTACCAAGAATACGTCGCTGGCGTGTTAGACATAGACTCTTTGTCAGCTTGATGCTCATAGTTCAACAGCATAGGACACCATTCACTTGCTTGCCCCATCAAATCGTCACGGATAATGACAATGACTAGACCTGCAGGACCGATGTTTTTCTGGGCGCCCGCGTAGATCATGCCAAATTTAGACACATCTATCGGCTGCGACAAGATACAAGATGACATATCAGCAATGATTGGCGCATCTACTTGTGGCGGCTCAAATATCTGTAGGCCATGAATTGTTTCATTAGCACAGTAATGAAAATAAACGGCGTCTTTACTGATATTCCAATCGCTTTGCGCTGGTACGTCAGTAAAGTTATTCTCTTTGCCAGTCGCAACTAAATTAATCTCGCCCAAACCCAATGCTTCATAGCGCTTAGCTTCTTTGATTGCTTTACCTGACCACGCTCCTGTCGTCAAATAGTCACCGCGTCCGCCATTTAACAGATTCAATGGAATCGCAGAAAACTGCAAACTTGCGCCACCTTGCAAAAACAGCACTTTATAGTTATCTGGTATTTCCATAAGCGTGCGTAGCTTAGCTTCCGCCTTGTCAGTAATGGCCATATACTCTTTACTACGATGGCTGACTTCCATGACCGACAGGCCGCGACCTTGCCAATCAAGCAGTTCGCTCTGCGCGCGCTCTAATACGGCTGTTGGCATAGTAGCAGGACCAGCACAAAAATTTGGCAGGCGATGCGGTGTGGCAGTTGCTGTAGACGTTGGGGTTGTAGGCATAATCACAGTCCTAGGTATGATGAAATAAAAGGATGTTTTTTATTTCAGTTTGTTGATAAAGGCAATGGTATCGATGTTAGTTTTTATACAACTCAATGAGATATCTGCTCCCACAACTGACGTTTAGCATCACTGTCTGCGAGCATTGCTTCTAATGTCGGCACAGTGGTCAGATTGGGATGTTGAAGGCCATCAGGCAGCGCGGTCAGTGCAGCAACTTGTATATCTTCGCTTCGGCCAATTCGAAAAATATATCCTGCAAGACTGGCATTGGCAAGCTCAGCAGTATCCATACCATCACAAATCGGGAATGATGTTGTCTCGCAAGTGATTGATAGCGCCTGAGTAATGTTTTGCCATAGTTTTTGACTGTCACTATCTAGCGCTTTGATATCAACCACTATTACCCAGTCATTATAGCGGCCACCTTGCAAGTCAAATGGTGCTACTTTTTTTAAGCTATCATCATTTATGCTGTCATCACT
Source organism: Psychrobacter sp. Ps2 (assembly GCF_022129405.1). Classification (NCBI taxonomy): domain Bacteria; kingdom Pseudomonadati; phylum Pseudomonadota; class Gammaproteobacteria; order Moraxellales; family Moraxellaceae; genus Psychrobacter; species Psychrobacter sp. Ps2. The sequence goes on from NZ_JADQAM010000060.1 coordinate 171,326, forward strand.
AGCACTCTGTGGAAAACTACTTTGCGGAAAATTATTCTGCGCAAATTGAGGTTGCTCAATAGGTGCATTCGTAGAGGTTACAGCAGTTTGGTTCGATGTAGTACTTGGGATGTCATGATAGATAGACCCAGTACTTGAACTAACAGTAGTTGAATCAACGGAATCAAAACTATAAATAACAGGGCTTTGCTCGCTAGCCGTCTGCTCAGCGGTAGCTTGCAAATCAGGATCATACTCATCGGCAACATAGCCCTTAGCATTGTAATCATTGATATCATAACCATCAGTCGATCGATCAACTGTGCCTAAAATTCCAACGCTCACTACTTCATTGTTACTAGACTCAATATCAGTGGAAACAATATTTGACTGCTCAACCGAAGCTGTCGCAATGTCAGCCATATTGATGGTTTCTGACTCAGGTTGTACCCACTGATTGATACCTATCATCGCTAGAATTTGGCGTTGCTGCACACGGCGCTGTAATACAGTTAGCGGGTCTTGGATATCACTCATTCGACTCTACTATCCTACTCATTTTGTTTATATCATTTATAGATGTTTTTATGGTTTTGGCAGCTCTCATTAAGCATGCGCTATACTATCAATTAAGTAATAAATACATGCCCATCAAAACAGCTGTCGAATACCGAGCCAACGCTCTGATATTGCCAACAAACAATCGTATTCATCTTGGCTGATTATCGTATCGTGTAACATCACCGTATGCAACGTACTTAGCCATTGGCGATACTCATTATGAGTAGGCTGGCTCATTTCACTTTCATTATAATCTATTTGACTACCATCCTGTTGCTTCTCTCGATAATTATCAGCATTCGGATCACCTACCAAGCGCTTGATAAAGTGATTGGCAGAGACAGGAACCGCAGAAATAATCGCCAATAACTGAATGCTATTCAAGTGCTGTGCGGTCAATAATAGCCACTGTAAATTAACATCGCTTACTGTCATAAGATCAATATCAATCAAGCGCGCATGCCGTCTCAAATCTACAATATAATGCGCCACACTGTCAGTACCCTCACTCAATAGCGATTGGTCATGCAGTGAGATCATCTGGCCTTTGGCATCTTTTGATAGTCGATAAGCCAATAAGACAACAACTGATACTTCTGATTTACTAAGTCCTGTAAACGCCTGACTTGAAGGATCTAGTTGCGCCCTTACGTCTTCCATACCAGTCTTTAGTATTTGCGGCCATAGAGACTGCGCGTCTGTATCTTGTAAAACTTTAGACAATATCGGTAGTAACTGCTGCAAATGTAGCGCTTGCCATAATGATGATATTGGCGATTTTTGATGTGCTAAAGCTAACGGGTTATTCAGAGTAATCGCAACCGCATGAGCGTTATCACTAGCTATATTTTTATCTGACGAATCATAAGCTAAGCTTTTGGTTAAGTCAGATGTCAGCTGTTGGTTAAACAGCTCAAATATGCCCTGCTGATAACGCAACAACATCGTACGGCATTTCTCTTGTTTTTTATAGTACTGATGACTGTCGTGACTATGATCGTTTTTACTTTTGAGCTTTAGATCTTCAATACATAGTTCAGATAAATTCTTTTGATGCAATTGGTTTAAGGCGAGCTCAATCAAAGCGCTGTCTAAACGTCTGTCCAAACTGGCTACTACTGTCATCAGCTTAGTATCTATCCTATGCGGTAATATTTGCTCATGGGAAGTCGAGTCAGTCGCAACAGAGAAGCCATCATTCCAAATATCATTCAAACTATAAGTGGCAGTCGTTGATAATGATTGATGCTGATGACAAAGCAAGACAGCTTCGACTAATGCTAGCGCACCTAAAGGATGATGACTATGGTTGAGTATGTACTGAGGTAGTGATACCTTTTTAATATCATTAAACCCAATTAATGTGTTTTCTGGTAGGTCAGCGTCAGGTTTGGATTGCCACGGTTTTAACAGCTGATGAGTACCAACGTCTTCGGCCTGTACTTGAAGCCGCCCATCAATTACTACATCAACTTCTACGGCAAACTCTAAACCGTCATCAATCCCTGATTCGCTACTATCCGTATTACGACCGTCGCTTATAGACTCAGCAAGGACTTTTGTGTCACTTGTCTGTTTAGTGTCACCTATATTAATCGTTGCGGCTGTTTGAGATCCAAGTACTGACGAGTGCCGCGTATTTTTTTCTGGCAAATATTCACTTAGGCTATTTTCTTTTGTTATTCCCCAATCACCTAAGCGGCGTTGCCTATATATTTCTTTGACCTTTTGCTGATTTATTCGCTTTTCTTTGGCGACTTGTACCGCGAACTGATGATAAGCATCCGCATTAATAGCGCTCATACGCTCAGTCAAGCTTGGGTGTGTGGCAAACCATGACACATCCCCTAAGTCTGCCCCACTACTGGCAAAGAAAAAATGACTGAGTCCATTGATATCAGCAATGCCAGACAAACGCGAGCCGAGCGAGTCTTGATGAATGGCTTTTAAGGTTTCGATAATCGCAGGCGTACGTGTCAATTGAACACTAGTGGCATCAGCAAGTAGCTCGCGCTCACGATTAAAACTGTGCTTAATCAACTGCGCGCTTGCCATACTGGAGAAGCTTAAACCATGCAGTAGCAATGTCCAGACACTACGCGGGGCTTGACGATCTATTATAGGTGGCGTTTGCACCCATTTAGACTGACGCTTGGCTGAGGACTGCTGTTGTTGTGATTGCTGCTGCCAGTAAGCGACCCATTCACTATGCGTGGTGAAATTGGCGGTTTGCGCTTCTGTATTGCGTGCTAGCATATCAACCTGTCTCTGTGATAGAGACTTTTGGGAAATACTATCGCTATCAAAGTGACTATAATTAAAGAGGCGATTAGAGATTGGATCACTCCAGTCATATAGTATCTGCAAGCCTGCCAACACCACCATCAGCTGTAAATTGAACCTAGCATCACCGTGCAGTATATGGCCGTACTCATGACCGATAAGCCCGTATAGCGCCTCATCAGACAATTTATCTAGTGCTCCTTGGGTGACGACTAATACCATATCTGAGCTATAACGACCAGCGACGAAGCCATTAATCCCCTGCTCATCAGGTAACACATATAAAATCGGCGTACTCAAACCCGAAGCAATGGCCAGTTGCTGTGTAATTTCATAATAGCGACGATAAACTGGCGGAAAATCGCGCTCGTCACGTACTGCTATATGACGTGAACTATAGCGAACCTTTTCTTCAACTTCGTGTTGATGAGCGACTCCTTGACTGTGCTCCCATGGTTCTTGACTATTATCAATAAATAGCCTAACCGCTCCTACTCGCTGGGCAATAGCGCGGCCACCTGCTCGCAGGCGTCGATACTCTAAAAAACTACCACCAACGAAACTGCCTAACGTCAAGACAATGACCAGAACCAAGACCCAATGATATATACCGCCTATAAATACTGTCAGCAGTATAGACATGACAGCCAGTCCTACAGCCATATGAGCAAGTACAATTAAGAAAAACAGTCCATAAAGTAATAGACTGCGACGCGTCCGTATCCGCTGTTCACCAAAAAAATCCATCAGATTAGGCTGCCTAGAGTTCGCCAAAATTATCTAAACCTTAGCCCATGTTGACAATCGGTGCCTGAGCAATCGCTTCTCTATCTTCAAATACCAACTGACTGAGTGGACGAAAGCCAAAAGTCGTACTAACGAGGTTATTGGGGAATACTTCGCGATCATTATTATAAAACATCACGCTATCATTATAATGCTGACGCGCAAATCCGATGCGATTTTCCGTATTGGTTAGTTCGTCCATGAGCTCCTTAATCATACTATCGGCTTTGAGCTCTGGGTAGGCTTCGACGACAGCAGAGAACTGACTCAATGCTTTGGACAACATACCTTCTGCTTTTGCAAATAGTGCCATGTGCTCTAGTGAGTCTGGCTGATGTTTATTAGAGTCTTGTAGGTCTCGGGCATGATTACGTGCGCTAATGACGCGAGTGAGTGTTTCTTCTTCATGACTCAAATAACGCTTGGCAGTTTCGACCAAGTTTGGAATCAGATCATGACGACGCTTTAGTTGCACATCTATTTGAGCAAAGCCGTTCTTTGCTTGGTTACGTGCGCGTACCAATCTATTAAAAATGGATACCCCAAATACGACCACCAACACCAAAAATGCAATGAATAGCCAAACAAACATCTTCATAATCAAACTCCAAGGTGTCTAGAATGTTAATAAAAAGTTAATACATTGTATTTTAACTCATATTAATCAATAAAACCTTAGAACTAGATCGGAACTATAAAGGAAATCGAACAGGAAATTAAATTGAAAACTACATAAGCAATTAGCTAACCATCAGACAAAAATTTGACCCAAAAAAAGCCCTTTACAATGAAGGGCTTAATACATTACAAATATGTCTTTGATACTTTATAAATATAATTATCAAATTTTAGGCAAAAAAAAGCGACTCCATCAGCACATCCTCGGCACACACTATAACTATTACCGTTGCTACCTTCCGGTCCTGGCGGGATTCATAGAACAATGTTGCGAGGCTACCAATGGAGCCACCAGTCGCAAATTATACAAGAAATTTTTAATTTTACAACCCCTATCTTAAAACTGTTTGCTTTAGGCCCTAAATAGCACTGTCATTTAGTTCATTAGCTCAGGTCCGCAATGTATGAGCACAAATTATATCAGTAACTTAGGTCACAAAATTCTCACAGCAACTTATATGAATTTTGCTATTTTAGTGAATGAAGTTGCACCCATGTCGATTTCTAGAGAACAATAGGGACAACTTTTCATGTATGAATGAGCGTTGATAATTGTCATTTATATATTATTAGAATCAATTTAGGAGATAATAATGAAAAATACTTTATTGAATAAAGCAGCACTAGCTTCTGGTACGGTTTGTCTCATGACAGCGATGATGGGTAGCGCCCATGCAGAGCCAACAGGCTATGATCAACTGACATTTCAGACAGAAATAAAAGAAGAGATTCAGAACGATGAAGTACGAGCCAGCTTGTACAAGAAAGCACAAGCAACTGACTCTAAGACTTTAGCTACAATGCTTAACACCTCAATCAACAATGCCATGAAAATTGCCAAGCGCTACCCTAGCGTGACCGTGAGCACAGGGCAACAGCGCACCTATCCACGCTATGACAAAAACGATAAAATCATCGGCTGGACAGGTCAAGCAAACATAGATTTAAAAAGTACAGACTTTTCAGCGACTAGCCAACTAATTGCTGACTTACAAGAAACCTTAGTGATGGACAATCTTAATTTTGGCGTATCAGATACCAAAAAAGATGCGCTAGAACAAAAATTAATGACCGAAGCTTCTCGCGCTTTTCAGCAGCAAGCTAAGAGCCTTACCCGCGCTTGGGATGCTCGTGGCTACCGCGTCGTCAATGTTAACCTAAACACAGGTAGCAACTATCCACGTCCAATGTATAGCGCTATGAGCATGAAATCAGGAATGGCAGACGAGTCAGTACCAAGCCAAAGCTTTGAGTCTGGTAATAGCACTATTTCTGTGACTGCTAACGGTACCATCGAGTTAACTAAATAAGACAGCTTATAGTTAAAATAAAATAAGTGATTTACATTAAAAAAGGCAAGCATCGTTAACGGTGCTTGCCTTTTTATTTTGCTAGCGATATCTATCCATTATATTCAATCATTATTGAGACCATTATTGTGACTGAGCAACTTCCTGTTGACGCAGCTTTAACATCAATTTTTGATACCAAGCTAGCTTTTGATAAGCCAATAGCTGCGCTGCCTTTCTTTTGTTGTCTTGCAATGTGGTTGTATTTTGAATCACATATACAGTACGTGTGATTTGCTCAAGTGTTTGGCCAGTTTCGCTTTGTATAATGGCCTTAATTGTATGAGTACCTGGCAAAACATCAACAGTAGCAATAGACGCGCTCAAACCTTGTGCAACCTCTTTGTCATCAAAATAAATACGGGCACTATCCCCTACCTGTAACGCAGGCTTAATCTGCACATTGACATCGATATTCTGTACGGGACGACGATAGGCTGTCTCTTCGCTAGGTTCAGTAATGGCTAACTGATAGTTTACTGGCGTGGTAACCTTAGTATTTATCGCAGGCGACTCAGTATCAGTCACTGTCTGCGACGCATTTGATGATTGGCGACTTGTATTAGGATTGGTTGTCGTATTCAGACTAGTTGATCTGCTCGTCTCATTACCCGTCGTAATAGCCATTTGACTGACTTGTTTGCCAACTTGCTGCTCATAATCCTGTGGACGGTCGGTAAAGGTGACTTGACCGGTTTGCTCATCGACCACTTTGTAAATAGGTGCAGCATTCGTGAGAGATGTACAAAGACTAGCGAGAGCAACCGTAGTCCATAACCCAACTCTAATCCTACTCTTCAAGAAACTCGGTTTTGCTAATAAAGTCATAATCCATCAACCTAGATAGTGTCTACTATTAATATAATTTTATAAAACTATTATGCGTGAGTTTTGACATGAAATCAGTAGCGATTTCAAAGAAAATTCAGCAATTGGACTGATACACTTTATTAATACGCATAAAAAAACCAGCCAAGTTAACCTTAGCTGGTTTTGTGACTCAAAATAAATGAGTGTTTTAGCGACTAATTAGCAGCTGTAGTACATGTCAAATTCGACAGGGTGTACAGTTACGTTCAAACGTTGTACTTCTTCTTCTTTCAAAGCAATAAACGCTTCTAGCATGTCTTCAGTGAAGACATCACCTTTTAATAAGAAGTCATGATCGTCACGCAATGCTTGTAGTGCAACGTCTAAGCTCTCTGCAACCGTTGGGATTTGTGCTTCTTCTTCTGGTGGCAAGTCATACAAGTTTTTGTCCGCAGCTTCGCCTGGATGCATTTTGTTTTGGATACCGTCAAGGCCGGCCATCAACAATGCAGCAAATGCTAGGTATGGGTTAGCCGTTGGATCAGGGAAACGTGCTTCTACACGTACCGCTTTCGGACTGCTTACGTGTGGAATACGGATAGATGCTGAACGGTTAGATGCTGAATAAGCAAGTTTGATAGGCGCTTCATAATGTGGTACTAGGCGCTTATAGCTGTTCGTTGATGGGTTAGTAATCGCGTTCAACGCACGAGCATGCTTGATAATACCGCCAATGAAATACAATGCTGTTTCAGACAGACCAGCATACTCATCACCAGAGAATGTGTTTACACCGTCTTTTGAGATTGACATATGTACGTGCATACCTGAACCGTTATCACCAACGATTGGCTTAGGCATAAAGGTCGCTGTTTTGCCAAACTGATGCGCAACGTTATGAACAACATATTTCAATTGCTGAACTTCATCCGCTTTACGTACCATCGTGTTGAATGCAACACCGATTTCAGACTGGCAAGAAGCCACTTCATGGTGATGAACTTCAACCGAACCTTCACCAACGATTTCTTCTATGCGTTCACACATAACAGCACGCATGTCATGTGAGCTATCGATCGGTGGTACTGGGAAATAGCCGCCTTTCACACGTGGGCGATGCGCCATGTTGCCCCACTCGTAAGTCTCGTTAGTCGACCATGCTGCTTCTTCAGCCGTGATCTTATGACTAACGCCAGACATATCGACTGACCATTTAACATCGTCAAATACAAAGAATTCAGGCTCTGGACCGAAATAAGCAGTATCACCGATACCAGTAGACTTTAAATACTCTTCAGCGCGACGTGCGATAGAACGTGGGTCACGGTCATAACCTTGTAGCGTGGATGGCTCGATGATATCGCAAGTCACTACCACAGTCACCGCGTCAAAGAACGGGTCAACAAAAGCAGTTTCTGGATCAGGACGCAAGATCATATCTGACGCTTCGATACCTTTCCAACCAGCGATTGATGAGCCATCAAACATTTTGCCATCTTCCATGACATCTTCATCAACGGTATGCGCTGGGAAGCTGATGTGCTGCTCTTTGCCGCGTGTATCAGTAAAGCGAAAATCAACCCATTTAGCATTAGAGGATTGGATAAGATCTAATAGTTTATTCGACATGAATAGTCTCCGTTGTGTTGATCACGTAATTGCGATTTAAAATTATTAATATGATGTTCTTGTCCAAGAATGTCAGATGTGCTCTCAATACTAAAATAGCGCATTCGATATTATGCTTATTATCAGCACTATTTTGCGTATTAGTCAAGATGCTCATCTAAAGCGTTTACTCAATCAGACCAATATTTGTGCACATGGTCTAACATACGCCAATTCAATCCTAACGACATTCTAGCAATATACAACTCATAATGCTGAACTCTTCGGGCTCTTGTTAATAATTATTTTTAGACCAGTTTTTTGGTTTTAAAAATAATCATAACAACAATAATGCAAAGGCTATGCCAATGTATTGACACTCTGATAACAGATATAGTTATAGATAGATTTAATTATCAATATTTACAGTGATTTATACGATTAATATCGTTAGATATTAATTAATTCTCATCTAGTTCAGTTTTAGAATAGCACTTAATTAGAGCACCATTTGAGAACCAAAAGCACTTAATTGGTGCAAATACAAATATATTTATTATTGAAATGCTATTTTATAGTGCAATGCTAATAGTTGCATTCATAACATTACCCTTGATCAAACTATCCTCGTTATCGATACGATAATAAAAAATGTGTTTTTACTTGGTGCTTACTTAGATAGCCTATACCCTACATTTGATAGAAAACAAAATAGTGGTAAGATAACCGCGCGCAATAACCCCCTCTGTTATAGTCATAGCTGCTGATTTCCGGCAATCAAGTGACTCGATAACAGTGAGAACAAATTTCATGTTAAAAATATAATAAAACTGATAAGTTGAAGCCTTAATGATTTTGATGATCGATAATTACGATAGCTTTACGTACAATATCGTACAGTACTTCGGTGAGCTAAAGCAGGACATCACTGTCTGGCGTAATGATCAGGTCAGCATTGAGCAGATTAAAACCCTTGCACCTGATGTGATTGTGATTGGCCCAGGTCCGTGCGATCCTGACCGTGCAGGTATTTCGCTGCAAGCCATTGAGACATTTAAAGGAATTATTCCTATACTGGGTATTTGTTTGGGTCATCAAGCGATCGGTCAAGCCTTTGGCGGTCAAGTGGTCAAAGCTGGCGAAGTCATGCATGGCCGCTTATCCGCTATCTATCACAACGAGCAAGGTGTGTTTGCCAGATTACCTAACCCGTCACAGGTCACGCGTTATCATTCGCTCGTCATTGATAAGACAAGCTTGCCAGACTGCCTTGAACTTACCGCATGGACACAGAATGCTGATGGTAGTATTGAGGAAATCATGGGTATTCGCCATAAGGAGCTGGCTGTAGAAGGCGTCCAGTTCCATCCTGAGTCGATATTGAGCGAAGCAGGTTATCAATTGCTCAATAACTTTTTACAGACTCATGGCTTGGCTACTCTAACATCCGATGAGCTACCACAAGTTGGCTAGATTTGACTAAAAGCACCTTGGTAAAAAATGCTGCCTTCATAAGCCTATGCCAAATTTCACACAGATTCATATAAAAAATAATAGTAAGTGAGACCATAATGAGTACGACAAGAATAGAAGAAACGCATACGCCAGAGAGTATTGCAAAATTGTCTGATGAGCAAACACATCAACTGTTAACCACAGCTTTGGGTAGAATATTTCAACACATCGATTTAACTTTTGATGAGATGTATCAAGTGATGCTGATTATCATGCAAGGTAGATGTAGCGACGCTATGATGGGCGCTATCTTGACGGGACTACGTATGAAGGGCGAATCCATTGACGAGATTACTGCATCAGCCAGCGCCATGCGTGCACTAGCCGCCAATATTGAACCAAAGAACTGTGATTACTTGGTAGATATCGTTGGTACTGGCGGTGATGGTGCTAATCTGTTCAATGTCTCGACTGCATCGGCATTGGTTGTTGCGGCAGCTGGTGCACAAGTTGCTAAGCACGGCAATCGCGGCGTCTCAACCAAATCTGGTAGCTCAGACTTACTTGAGCAAGCAGGTATCAGTCTTGCGCTCACTCCAGAGCAAGCAAAAGACTGTATCGAAAACCAAGGTATCGGGTTTTTATTTGCACCCAATCATCACAGCGCCATGCGTTATGCCAACCCTGTACGCCGTGAATTAAAAGCACGTACCATCTTTAATATTTTGGGCCCATTGACCAACCCTGCTGGCACGCCAAACTTAGTCATCGGTGTATTTACCGCGCAGTTATGTGAGCCGATTGCTAAGGTGATGAAAAACTTAGGCGCACGTCATGTCATGGTAGTAGGCGCAAAAGATGGTCTTGATGAAATCAGTCTTGCGACTTCGACCACAGTCGCTGAGCTAAAAGATGGCGAGATATCAGTCTATGATATGATGCCAGAAGATGCGGGTATCGAGTCCCAAACTCTTATCGGCCTAGATGTCGACTCTCCAGCACAAAGTTTAGATCTGATTCGTGCTGCGCTATCTGGAGCCGACACTCATGACCGTGCCGTACTTAAAGCACGTGATATGATTGCGCTAAATGCAGGTGCCGCGATATACACTGCAGGACTTGCCAGCAACTACCCTAACGGTGTTAGCCGAGCACAAAAAATCATTCAAAATGGCGATGCTTTACTCAAACTTGAGTCTTTAGCCAACTATACCCAACAGCTAGTCGCTCAAGGTTAACTTATAAGCACTCATCTACTGTCTATAGTCAAAGAAATCTAAAACGGATACAAGGCAGCCAACCATAGATTGTACAAATCGTACATCTAAGGAGGACAACGTCGTAGCCATTTAGTAGTTATTAATAGTTTTCTGACTATATTTACATTTAACGATATTCGGATACCAGTATGACCACAACTCATTCAGACATACCATCAGTGCTACAGCGCATTGTCGCCACCAAAGTAGAAGAAGTAAAAGCCGCTCGCGAAGCATTGTCTCTAGAGGACTTGAAAGCACAGGTCGCAGCTGATGACAAACCGCGTCGAGGTTTTGCCGCGGCGCTACGTGCTGCTGGCACTAAAGAAAATGGTATCGGTATCATTGCTGAGATTAAAAAAGCCTCACCGTCTAAAGGCATTATCAATCATAACTTTACCCCTGCTCTATTTGCGCAGCAGTATGAGCAAGCAGGCGCTAGTTGTCTGTCTGTATTGACCGACCGTGATTACTTTCAAGGCGATGACAGCTACCTTATTCAAGCGGCTAATACATCAAGCCTACCGATATTACGTAAAGACTTTATGATTGATGTCTATCAAATCTATCAATCTTACCTAATGGGCGCTGACTGCATCCTACTCATTATGGCTTGCCTAGATGATGCCCAAGTACGAGAGCTACATGCACTCAGTATTGAGCTTGGTATGGACGTATTGATAGAAGTGCATACCAAATCTGAGCTTGAGCGTGCGCTACAGTTGCCACGTTCAGTACACAATATTTACGGTATCAATAATCGTGATTTAAATACCTTCGATGTTGACCTGCAAACCACGCTTGATCTTAAGAATATTTTAAACGACGCACTTGCTACTGATAGTGCTGAACAAAAACCACTTATCGTGACCGAGAGTGGCATTCATAGCAGTGATGATATTCGTCTTATGCTAAATAATGATATTCAGCACTTTTTGATCGGTGAGCAATTTATGAAAACTGATCATCCAGGGCAAGCGTTACAATCCTTACTTGCGGGCGTCGCAGCAGACGGGTAAAGTAACTCAATAATTTATGATTAAATATATGCTAATAGCTTGAACAATGTCTGCACTATAGACATAGTTCAATCAACCATTCATCAATCAACGATACGTTAACTTTTATGTCAAACTCTCTATTTTCAAAAGAAATGCAAGACCAGCTCAAAGAACTCAAAGGCCAGCTGAGCAAAGGCCGTGATACCAATTCACCTGAAGGTGAGAATCAAAAGCCAACTGAGCCGGTGTCGCTACCGACTCAAAAACAAGTAAAAAAGACAGTTAAGCAGCTAGATAGTGAACACATCGATGACGATAAAGTTCTGTTTATGCAAGCCATGCATGGTGTCAATCAGCTAGAAGACAAAAATGTTCGCTCACCTGCCAGCGCAGCTAGAGCAGGTAAACCTGATGCAGCGACACTATCAAAACGTGCTGCGGCTCAAGGTAGTGAAGCCAGTGATCTAGGCGCAGGCTTGTCAGATATGCAAGCACTATTGAACCCTGTCGCTGCTGAAGCTTATTTGTCTTATAAGCAACCAACACTGCAAAATAAAATCTTTGATCAGCTCAAAAAAGGCAAGCTGCGTTGGTATGATGCGGTAGATATCCATGGCTGTACGATAGAAGAAGCACGTGAAGCGATGACTCAACTATTGAGCCAAGCCAAGCAGAAAAACGAAACCATGGTAAAAATCGTCCATGGTAAAGGTAGCGAAGCGATTCTAAAAACCTGTATCAATGGCTGGTTACGTCAATTGCCAGAAGTACTGGCATTTTGTTCTGCTCCACCAAAAGATGGTGGTAACGGTGCTGTACTAGTACTACTTAAAAAACCTAAAGCAGATGGCGAATAGGTCTATTGTTAGTGATACGGTACTACATAAAAAGGACTGCTTATTTGCAGTCCTTTTTTTATCAATCACTTATGGTCTAGACGTAGACTATAACGATGTTTCCTTTAATGAATGCTCTCTTTCATGTACATTCCATTTAATCTGAGCTTCTCACCCTCTATTAGTATATTGACTGAAGCACCTTCTAATTAGCAAAGCGAAATCACTATGAATATACAGACTATTGAAAACATTAACGAACTAGAACAGCAGATTGCTGCGCTGATTGCCATTGAACCAAGGTTTGCTCCTGTCCATAAGCAGGTCGGTACACCTAACCTTAGGCATAATGCAGGTGGGTTTGAGCAGTTGATGAGAGCGATGGTCGGTCAGCAGTTATCAGTTGCCGCCGCTGCCAGCATTTGGAAACGGTTGGTTGATGCAGAATTAATCACTCCGCAAGCTATACGCGAGGCGACAGATGATACTTTGAAGACACAAGGATTGTCTAAGCAAAAAACTCGTTATGTGCGTTCATTAGTAGATCATGATATAGACTTTGCAGCCTTAGAAACCTTGCCAGACTCAGAAGCCATAACAACCTTGACAGCTGTGACAGGGATTGGACGTTGGACAGCTGAGATGTATTTACTATTTTCGCTAAAACGTACAGACATACTCGCTGTCGATGATTTGGCCATTAAAGTTGCAGCCATGGAGTTGTTAGGCTTAGCAGAGCGCCCAACACCCAAGCAGCTTAAAGATCTAACTCAGCACTGGTCACCTCATCGCAGTGCTGCCAGCCTATTGCTTTGGTCGTACTACGGCTCATTACGTGATAAAACCGCAGTACCTTTATAACTAATAGAGCAAAAAACATAGCTAGTGTTATTCACTACCATTCGTGAGCAAAAAGTCTCTTTTAAGGCTGGTTCCATATAGAAAAGCCAGATTTGTTTTTAGTGTGCTTAAACTTACTTTTTCTTAGCATATGACTTTTATGCTTTAGTGCCTTAAGCGCACCACTTCTGCTGACGGTCGCCATAGAGAATTTGTGGTGACTTGCAACATCATTTTTAGCCTTGTCACTATCTTTACGAATATCAACGCCATCGTCGTTGTAATCTTTCCTGTATACGCTTGTGTTTACTTCCTTGTTATCAGACACTTCATTATTAGCAGAGTTACTACTGTTGTCTGATTCATCTCCTTCTGCTGATTCATCAGTGCTACTTCCCACATGATGTTCAAGCTCCGTTTGATTAACAATCAACTGCTGAGTCGGCAATGCATGTTCTACTTTATATTTCGCGACTTTCTTTAATATATCGACAAACAAAGCGTTTTGTTTGTCATAGAACTCAATGATACCAATAGCATTCACATAAGCTTGCAACTGAATAACATAGCAGTCTTGGCGCAGCTCTAAAATATTGACCTGATTCCACTCCTGATTGGTCAAATCATGCTCTTTTATAAATTCATCCAAGTCATTAACCATTTTGAATATTACGTCAAGATCAGCGGTACGCTTAATATATAAGTAATGGAAAAAACGAAACATATCGCGAGAGGTAAAGTTTTCGATCTGCATCGATGAAAAATCACCGTTTGGTACCGTAACAATCGTCCGCGACAAGGTCCGTACGCGCGATGAGCGAATACCAATATCAATAACTGTGCCTTCGTAAGTACCGAATTTACAGTAGTCACCAATACGTACAGGTGAGTCTGCCACCACTACAACACTACCAACTAGGTTTTCGATCGTCTTTTGCGCACCAAGAGCTAACGCCAAACCACCCACACCCAGTGCGGCAATACCAGTGGTCAAATCAAAACCCAAATTGCCAAAAATAACAATCACTGCAAATATCAGTAATAGCGCTTTGACGACCTTACGAAGCAGTCCCAAAATTGAGACTCGCTCAGTATAGTTTTTCTTGTAGCTTAGATTTACCGCTCGAGTAAATATCGCATCGATCACTCGTAATAGTAGCCAAGTCAGCGCCAACCAAGAAGCAATATCCGTAAAGCGATTGACTGGCTCACGCAGGGTCACCGAAACCCCTGCATAAACCATAACCTCGGATAGTATCAATGCCATAATGACCACAGAAAGTGGCAATATTACCTTATTAGGTAACGGCAATGGCGTACCACGCAAATACGGATAAACAATTCTTAATAAATGGTATAGCAACCATACCGCGACATAAGTAAGTACAAAGCTAGTCACAATCATGGTGAGCGCGGCAACCAAATCAGCTAGCTGATAGCCGAAAAGCTTTTTACCATCTAAAGAATCAACCGTGTAGCGCGATACTAAGGTCGGCTCAGTATTTTCTATCACTTCTGGTACTGAGGTCAACGTATCGCTAGAGAACTGCCAATATTGCTCATTCTGTTTTGAGACCACTCTTTCTAGCAATAGCGGAACACTTCGCTCGCCGATATTAATCACACCGACATTTTCTTGGCTAGGTGGCAGTTGGTCAGTTAGATTACCCTCAGGTGAATTGCTAATCTGTAGATCCGGCTGAAAACGCCCTCCGGCATCCAGTGCTTGTTTAAACTGTCGCACAACGGTCGTTGGGTTATCGGACTTAGATAAGTTGAGATAATTACTTGCCAGCAGATAATCATTTTCGCCCAGAGCACTGATAAACCCTTGTACCGTATGACGCGGCGTATCTCTGCCAAATGAGTCAGGCAATGGCGTACTTACTGTCTCTCCACTACTGTCATTACCCACTCCAAGCGCACCAGCCTCCACAGCATAGGCAGTATTTGGCAAGGCAATGCTCAACAGCATAGTCAATAATAACATTGCGACTATAATTGGCATTTTAGTAATAGCAGAGAATAAATTAGGCAAAGGACTGGGAGTCAGATTATGCTTGATAGACAAAACAAACCTCTTAGTTTAAAAATGGCATGATAGATTGACAGGTGACGTCCATACTATAGTAACAATTATTTATAACAGCAGTACTTTTGATTACGCAATTTTGTAGCTAACTGTATTGGTATTTGATTTTTTACTCTATGTGCATTTCTAATAATAAGTATTTATTAAGACAGCTTTCTCTTATAAAACTAGGAAGATGCTCATAAAATATTTAGGTAAATTAATTTTTAATAGACTATTTAGCAAGCTAACCTGAATAACATTCAGCCTACCCTGAATAAAAATTAGGTTAAAGTAGTTTATAAAGCAAGTTAATTTGTAGATAATGAGCACAGTTTTGCTTATATACTGTTTTTTGTAACTTTTGACCCCTTTTACGTCATAATAGTTACCTCTCATTTCTGCATTTTTAACTTGATTACTTTGGAATCGACTATGTCTGTATCACGTGCATCTTCACGTACCTATCTTCGTTTAAGTATTTTGAGCGCGCTTGGCTTACTTGCAGTAAATACCGCAATGGCAGCCATTTCTGAAAACGCTTCCATCAATGATAGTAACCTACCACAAGTTGAGCTTGATGAAATTGTCGTGACAGCCACTCGCACACCTACTAAGACAAGTAATGTAATTGCGCAGACACGGGTGATCGATAAGGAAGAGCTACAACGTTATCAAGGTCAAACCGTTTTGGACGTACTCAAACGTCAACCAGGCGTCGCTTTTAAACAAAACGGTGGTCTTGGCGCTTCTTCAAACTTTTATATGCGCGGCTACGATAGCAAACAAATTCTCGTGTTAATTGATGGTATACGTTATAGCTCAGTCAGCGCTGGAGGCGCCGCGTTAAACTTGCTACCTGCTGATCAAATTGATCGAATTGAAGTTCTCTATGGAGCATCAGGTTCTAGCATCTACGGTGCGGATGCGATGGGCGGTGTCATTCAAGTATTCACTAAAGGCAGCAATATAGATCGAAGTAGCATGTCAGTTACCGCGGGTATCGGCTCAAACGATCATTACGTATATGGTGCAAGCGCACAACTTGCCAATACTAATGGTACTACATTAAGTCTTTCAGCCAGTCACAACGAAACAGATGGTATCAATGCGACCCGACCAGATCCCAGTAATCAAAACGACCCTTATAACAAAGACGCTGATGGTTTTGAGAGCGACAGTGTAAGCCTAGCAGTCAATCAGCGTTTTGGCGATACGTTACTGACAGGTGCTAGTATCTTGTATAGTAAATCCACTACTGAATATGACGACGGTATTTTTGAAGACGTTCATGCTGATCAAGAAAACGGCGCAGCGCAAGCTTATGTCGACTGGCAATATATGCCTGATGCCTCTGTTAAGCTCCAATATGGTCACTCTGTTGATAAAAGTGAGTCTTATGCTAAGTATCCGAACGTATTCGATGGTACTCAAGACCAGATTAGCTTAGTTGGTAAAAACAAGCTGCTAGCTGGTGAAGCTGTTTATGGTCTCGAATACCTCACTCAAGACTTAGACAGTACGGCTTACAGTATTGATGACCGTAATGTCAAAAGTGCCTTTGCTGGCTATGTCGTCGCCAATGACCGCTTTGATGCTCAAGCTAACCTACGCTACGATGATGACTCACGTTATGGTGATGAAACCACCTATAATTTGGGCGGTGCGATGCATCTTAGTCCTAATTTTCGTGTTGGTGCGAGCTATGCTAAAGGCTTCCGCGCACCTGTCTTTAATGATTTAAGCCCTGCATATGGTGGCGATCTTAACCTTAATCCTGAGACTAGCGACAACTATGAAGTATTTGCTCAGTACGATAGCACTCGGCACAGCACACGTCTGACAGGTTATCGCAGTGATGTGGATAATTTAATTGCTTACTCTAATTTCAAAGCAAAGAATATCAATAGCGCTAAGATTGAAGGCATATCATTAACCTCTGACTGGGAAATGAACGACTATCTGTTTGGCGGCAGCTATGACTACCAGAAGGCAGAAGACAGTAGTGGCGGAAGTGATGATGGCAACTCTCTTCCCTACCGTCCTGAACACAAGGGCTTGGTATATGTCGGATACCGTCTGCCAAGTTTAGATATACGCGCTGAATATCAGTATGTAGGGGACTATTACAGCAGAATTACCAATACTGACTCTCAATTTGTAGACAACTATGGATTGCTGAACATCAGTGGTAACTACAAACTTACTGATAATTTGTCTATGACTGCACGTCTAAATAACATCACTAACGAAGATTATATAACAGATATTGGCTATAATACTGACGGTATTAACTACTTTACCTCTCTAACCTACAACTGGTACTAATTTTGGCTGAGTAGTATCAAAAAACATTAAAACAAAAAAGGTCATCAGTCGATGGCCTTTTTTATGGCTATAGATTCCTGTTTGAGGTTTTGTTTGTCTAAGGCATCAGCTATTTATCTCAGTCAATAGGTGACAATCACTGATTCATCTATTACAATAACGACCTCCGAGAGGTGTTGCGCCATAATTATTGATAACTGCATTTGAGCTAAATTGCTTTGCAAACCATTTGTTATGTTAGGCTCGGTTAACTGTCGAGAGTCCATATTTTTGGTCGCTCACAGCGCAAACAACGGCACCTGCGTTTTTATTCTTTTTATCATTCGTTAACCACTGATAGGAGCATATTATGGACGCAGTGTCTACTACACCATCTGCCCATACGATCGATCCCTCTTTCACTGACTACAAAGTCGCTGACATCAGCCTTGCTGATTACGGCCGCCGTGAAATTACCCTTGCTGAAGCCGAAATGCCTGCCCTAATGGGTTTGCGTCGTCGCTACGAAGCAGACCAGCCGCTTAAAGGCGCGAAAATCGCTGGCTGTATCCACATGACCATTCAGACAGCCGTACTTATCGAGACACTAGTCGCGCTTGGTGCTGAAGTACGCTGGACATCATGTAATATCTTCTCAACTCAAGACCATGCTGCTGCTGCAATTGCTGCTGCTGGTATCTCTGTTTATGCTTGGAAAGGCGAAACAGAAGAAGAGTATGAATGGTGCCTACGTCAGCAAGTACATGTTGGCGGCGAAGCATCAGGCCAACTTTGGGATGCTAACTTAATCTTGGATGACGGCGGTGACTTAACTGCTTTGATTCACAGCGATTATGCAGAGCTGCTTGACAACATCCATGGTATCTCAGAAGAAACCACCACTGGCGTTCATCGCTTGGTTGAGATGCTTGGTAAAGGTGCACTTAAAGTACCAGCCATCAACGTCAACGATGCGGTTACCAAGTCTAAAAATGATAATAAATATGGCTGCCGTCATAGCTTAAACGATGCTATTAAACGCGCTACCGATATGTTCCTTGCTGGTCGCCGTGCTTTGGTTATCGGTTATGGCGATGTAGGTAAAGGCTCTACGCAAAGCTTACGCCAAGAAGGCATGATCGTACGTGTTTCAGAAGTTGACCCTATCTGTGCTATGCAGGCATGTATGGACGGCTTTGAAGTCTTATCACCATACATCGACGGTGATAACACGGGCGGCGCAGCCAGCATCAACAAGCGCTTGCTTGAAGACACTGACATGATCGTCACGACTACTGGTAACTACCATGTTTGTGATAGACATATGCTAGCAGCCCTTAAGCCTGGTGCTGTGGTATGTAACATCGGTCACTTTGACACCGAAATCGACACACAATTCATGCGTGACAACTGGCGCTGGGTTGAAATCAAGCCACAAGTACATCAAATCTTCCGCTCAGACGATGAGAACGATTATCTAATCTTGCTTGCTGAAGGTCGCCTAGTAAACCTAGGTAACGCAACTGGTCACCCATCACGCGTGATGGACGGCTCATTTGCCAACCAAGTATTGGCTCAAATGTATCTGTTCGAAGAAAAATTCGCTGACTTGCCAGCCGACCAACGTACTGACAACCTATACGTAAAAGTATTGCCTAAGAAGTTAGACGAAGAAGTGGCCGCTGCGATGGTTGCAGGCTTTAACGGTACGCTAACCAAGCTGACCCAAAAGCAAGCTGAGTATTTGGGTGTGCCAGTTGAAGGTCCATTCAAGCCTGATGCTTATAAATACTAAAAGGAGCCTGACTGTGAGTAAGCCTGCTTTCTCCTTTGAGTTCTTTCCTGCGAAGACCGAGCAAGGTCACGAAAAGCTTCTAAGTACTTATGATGAGCTTAATAAGTTGTCACCAGCTTATTTTTCGGTAACGTATGGTGCGGGCGGTTCAACCCGTAGCCGCACCTTAGATATCGTACAGGCACTAAGTGTACGTGGTACCACTGAAATCGCGCCGCACATGTCTTGTATTGGCGATGACAAAAGTGAAATCGCTGAATTGCTCGAGTATTATAAGACTTTAGGTATTAGACGCTTAGTAGCGCTACGCGGCGACTTGCCATCAGGTCAGGTGGGCATGGGTGAGCTACCATTTGCGGTAGATTTGGTAAAGTACATTCGTGAGCATTCAGGTGATCACTTCCATATCGAAGTGGCTTCCTACCCTGAGATGCACCCACAAGCGCGTAGCTTTGAGTTTGATATCGATAATCTGGTAAATAAATACCAAGCTGGTGCCAATGCGTCGATTACCCAGTTTTTCTACAACGCTGACAGCTATCTGTACTTGCGTGATAAGTTAGAGAAACGCGGTATTGATACAGTAGCTCAGCCTTTGGTCGCTGGTATCATGCCAATTACCAATTCAAGCAATCTCTTGCGTTTTGCTGATAGCTGTGGCGCTGATATTCCGCGCTATGTACGTAAGCAGTTGACGGATTTTGGCGATGATAGTAAGGCCATTCGTGAATTTGGCTTTGATGTGGTTTATCGCTTGTGTGAACGCTTGATTGCCGAGGGCGTCCCTGCCATGCATTTTTATAGCATGAACAAAGTTGAGCCAAACAAACGCTTGGTAGAAGCATTGGGATTGACTGCTTAAACTTGTAAGCATTCTAGAATACCCCTTAATCATTCCTGAATACACTATCAATGACTGGCGCTTCTAGGAGCGCCAGTTTTTTATTGTCAAAATTTTGACCAATCACCTTTTACAGTTTTATTCATACACTTTATCTTATTTGATTTTTAAAAATTTCTTCACTGTGTAATAATGCTGCTCTAAAAATAATTATCTTTATTAAGAAAAATTCTCATAAAACAAATGTCATTAATTGTCTCAAGTGATATTCTATAGATCTAATAATAACTATACTCAATCAAATAATAGGAATAAGACCACGTGCGACGTTTTTTTTATGCCGTTAACAACGACAATACTGATACCTCACCACTGCCTAAATTGGGTGAGTTACCGCTAGGTAGCAATGTCGAATTACCCGATAGTGTTGTCCATCACTGGTGCCGTGTACTACGAGCCAATATTGGTGATCAAGGGATTTTGTTCGATGGATTTGGCGGCGAATATAAAGTAGAGCTACAGGCAATCAGTAAAAAAAATGCCACTGCTACTTTGCTTACACATATAGACGACGATCGTACGCCGCCTACTATCACTCAGATTGGTTTGGTAATGAGCCGCGGTGAGCGTATGGATTATGCTATTCAAAAAGCAACTGAGCTTGGGGTAACTGCTATTCAGTTGCTCAGCAGCCACCATGGCGAAGTCACATTAAAACCTGCTCAAGTTGAAAAGAAACTGGCGCACTGGCAACAAGTAGCGATTGCAGCTTGTGAACAATGCGGTCTTAATCGTCCGCCCCTCATTCTTGCGCCACAATCTATCAACGAATGGCTAAGCAATACCAATTCTGATGCTAAGACTACTGAGGCTATGGCTACTGACGTTACAAAGACGCAAATGGCCGTCAGTTCTATCGTTTCTGTGCTTAGTCATGATCCTTACTACCAAGTATTAGCAAACGTTGCAGATCTGTGTATGCAGATGAGCGTACCAGCAGCAGGACAGCCTGCTATGCCTAACGCTTTACCCGATACTCTCAAACAACAGACTCCTTATATCAAACTGTTGATCGGGCCTGAAGGTGGTCTGAGTCAAGATGAATGTCAGCAAGCGGAGAGTGTTGGCTTTAAGCCTTGGCAAATCGGCACAAGAGTCTTGCGTACCGAGACTGCACCAGTGGTAGCGTTAGCTACTTTACATGCCTTAAGCACCTAGTAAAAACTGATAAGTATTAGTATGACTATCGTAGTTTTTATCTTTTATGCTTATAGTCAAAAATAATGTCTGTTCTGTATCGTGCATAGTAAAACGCGATGCCAACTCAATGTTAATAAATTGATAATGCAGTTCTTATTTTTATAAGCCCTTATCTTTTGTGAGCCACTATTATGAGCAATTTTGACACTATTCCAGTATCAATCAAGCAGCAGTTGATGAGTACGCTATGTGAACAGCTTGAAGACGCCATTTTTATACTAGACGAAAATCTACGTTATTTATCTGTTAATGCTAGTTATGAGCTTTTGATTGGCTACAAAGAAGAGTTCTTGGTTGGTCGGCCACTTGGTATTTATGCTGCTGAGTTTTTATCAGAAGAAGAGCAAGTAATTCTAAAAGATATCAAAAAAAACTTAAACGAACATGGTTTTTATGAACTTGATTTTTCGATGGCCAACCGTTATGGACAGAATATTGACTGTCATATTACTTATCGCAGAATTTATATAGATCAAATGGCTTATCATATTGGTATGCTGCGTGATATGTCTGCAGTTATTAAAGATCAAAAACAGGTCGCCCATTTACTCAACTATGATCAGCTCACAGGTCTCCCTAACCGCAAGGTATTTTTGAGTCAGACAAGTGACATGCTATTGGATAGTTACCAAGAGGTTGTCCTTGTACGCTTAAACATTGACCGTTATCGCAATCTTGCCAGCCTATTAGGGCCTGATGGTGCCAATGATTTAATAAAAAACTTTGCAGAAGGAGTCGAAAAGCTCAAACTGCATAATTTACGCTCCTTTTCTCACTTTGGGGGTGATGATTTTGCGCTATTATTTGAAGTTAAAGATGCCAATATGGTACGTCATCAGCTAGACACACTCATGCAAATGTGTGAGCGTCCCTTCTCTACTGACAAGAGCCATGCGACAGATGCAAATATCTATTACCATATTTCTGTGGGTGTGAGCTGTTTTCCAAAAGACGATAATGAAGTAACTGGTTTATTGACCAAGGCAGAAAAAGCGCTGGACTATGTCAAGCAGCACGGTGGCGATGATATTCGCTGGTACGATGAGGCCATTGAAAGCGCCACCGCTGGTAGCTTAGAGTTAGAGTCTGAGCTTAGGACTGCTACCCTTGAAGGTCAATTCGTTCCTTATTATCAGCCGAAGTTCTCATTAGAGACTGGGGCTATCACAGGTTTTGAAGCATTGGTACGTTGGCAACATCCTACTCGCGGATTGCTCAAGCCCGTTCATTTTATCAATGCCATTATCGCGCACAAGCTCTCCTTTGATTTGTTTTCGCAACTGGCCATTAAAATTGTCAAACAACTAGCCATTTGGCAACAGCAAGGGTTTCATCAACACGTCTGTATCAACGCTGATGCCGCAGAATTTAGCCACCCTGACTTCTTTGATATGGTGAGCACACTACTGACAGAGAATGACGTTGCTGCCCATCAGTTGCATATCGAAGTAACCGAGTCGTCTTTGATTCAGCGTCATGACAATGTAAAAAAACAGCTTAACTCGCTCAGAGAGCTTGGCGTACGTCTAGCGCTCGATGATTTCGGTACTGGTTATGCATCATTGAGCTACTTGCAAGAATATCCATTTGATTTTATCAAGATTGATAAGAGCTTTATCTCCAATATTGAAACCGATCGTACCCAGCACGCGATTGTAAAAGCCATTTTAGACTTAGCAGTCGCTTTAGACATGCAAGTCGTTGCTGAAGGTATCGAAACTGAGCAGCAGCGCGATGTGTTGTTAGGTATGGGTTGCAAAATTGGTCAGGGCTATTGGTTTAGCAAACCCGTGGCTGCTGATGTCGCCACTGCGATGCTGATTCAACAAAATGCTTCTGAGTAAACGCTAAGCTATTCGCTATTAATCATAAACTACTATGTTCAGACTCCTAGCATACGAGCATGTTTGATGTTTATCACGTCTATATCTGTGAAATAACTTACATGTTCGGTTCTACCAAATAGTGCTGTAATTTATACCGATGCGTTTGTCTTTATGGCGAACGCTATTTTTTTGGCTGTCGTTTTTTCATGTTAATATCGGTCATATAAAGGACTATCTGTCTTAGTAACATTAAATTTTTCATATGCTTAATGCTGCTGTTTCCTAGCGCCTAACGTCGATTGCATAACCGATGCAAGATAGGTTCATGACTTATCAGTCCTGTCACCAAACTTGTATAATCACTTATGAAAGCCTATCTTTTATAGTGAATTTGTTAGAGCACATTTAATCTCTCATTGACTCTGACAATCACCACTCTTTTCAACACTATTTTATGTAATCGATAGCATGGTTGACTTGCTTTACTGTTTATCATTTATTTAGATTTTCAGATTGGCTAGGTAAGAATAACGCACTAGAGGATAGTGCGACCATATGCTCATTATTGGCTATGATCGGTTACATTCCAAAAAGGACAGGAAGTTATGCAATACAAAGCGCCCTTACGTGATATCCAATTCGTTATGCATGAACTACTCGATAGTGAAAGCCACTACAAAACTCTGCCTGCGTTCCAAGAAGCTGACCGCGAGCTAATGGACAGCCTATTTGAAATGGCTGCAAGCTTTGCTGAAAACGAACTGTCACCATTGAACCAAAGCGGTGATGCTGAAGGCTGTAAGTTTGATAATGGTAAGGTCACCACGCCAAAAGGCTTTAAAGAAGCTTATGACGCGTATTGTGAGCTTGGCTTCCCTGCTTTATCTGCTGAAGAAGATTTTGGCGGTCAAAACATGCCGTTCTCATTATCTACTGTCATCAATGAAATGGTTGGTACGGCTAACTGGTCATTCTCTATGTACCCTGGCCTATCACATGGTGCTATTCAAACCATCGAGCATCATGGTACTGACGAGCAAAAACAAACCTATTTAGAAAAAATGGTCACTGGCGAATGGTCAGGCACCATGTGTCTTACTGAAGCGCATGCGGGTTCTGACTTAGGTATTATCCGTACCAAAGCTGAGCCTAAAGAAGATGGTAGCTATAGCATCACGGGTCAAAAGATTTTTATCTCTGCAGGTGAGCATGACCTAACTGATAACATTATCCACATTGTTTTGGCTCGTCTACCAGGCGCACCTGCTGGCACCAAAGGTATCTCATTGTTTATTGTCCCAAAAATGACGGTCAACGCAGATGGTAGCGTTGGCGAAAGCAACAATGTCGTTTGTGGCTCTATCGAACACAAAATGGGTATCAAAGCTTCTGCAACTTGTGTCATGAACTTCGATGGCGCAACGGGTTACTTGATTGGACCTGAAAACCGTGGCCTACAGTGTATGTTCACCTTTATGAACGTGGCACGTATCGGTACTGCTGTGCAAGGTTTGACTGCAGCAGAGTATGCGTTCCAAGGTTCATTGACTTATGCAAAAGACCGCTTAGCGATGCGTTCACTATCAGGTACGAAAGCACCAGAGAAAGCGGCTGACCCTATCATCGTACATCCAGCGGTTCGTAACATGCTATTGACTGAAAAAGCCTTTGCTGAAGGTGGTCGTGCGCTAGTGTATTATCTCTCACACTTTGCAGATACCGTCGCAAAAGGCGAAGGCAAAGAGTTGAAGTTTGCTGACCAAATGTTGTCACTACTGACACCAATTGCTAAAGCGTTCTTGACTGAAACAGGTCTGGAAGCTGCCAACCATGGTATTCAGGTTTATGGTGGTCATGGTTTCGTTAGTGAATGGGGTATGGAGCAGAACGTACGTGATACGCGCATTTCTTGCTTATACGAAGGTACCACAGAGATTCAAGCACTTGACTTGTTAGGCCGTAAAGTCCTAGGTTCACAAGGTAAGCTACTTGCGAACTTTGTAAACGTTATCCAAGAATTCTGTGAAGAAAACAAAGAAAATGACGAGATGGGTCAGTTCATTCGCCCACTTGCCAAGCATCTTAAAGAATGGGGCGATTTGACTGCACGCATCGGCATGCAAGCAACTGAAACGCCAGACGCTGTCGGCGGCGCTGCAGTAGACTATATGTATTTCAGTGGTTATGTCACCCTAGCCTACTTATGGGCACGTATGGCACTGGTTGCTCAGACTGCTATCGCAAACGGTACTGGCGAAAAAGCATTCTATGACGCTAAAGTTAAAACGGCTCAGTTCTACTTTGCTAAGCTATTGCCACGTACTACTACGCACGTACAGCGTATCAGCACTGGTGTAGAGCCATACATGAGCATGGACGTTGATCAGTTTGCCTTTTAATTAAAGCGCTAAACTTTGCAATCGTGTAATCCTGAGCGGCAACATACTTCGGTGTGTTGCCGCTTTGTTTTGCGTATGCTTATGACGACTATCGACATAGTTTTAACAGTAGCAACTATCTATAAGCACCGACCTATCTACCTTCTCACATTATAGTTGTCAGTGAGGTGTCTATAAGCACTTCAATAGCCGCTGCTAACTTTTGGTGTACGCACAATTCACGAAGAAATACACTCGCTCACAAGCTTATTTGTTAAACTTTGATTATTAATCGCTAAGGTTATACCAAGAGAACAGTTGATAATCTTAACAACTTCAATTTTAATTATTTGAACCAAAGGAATGTTTATGGCTGTTTATAATGCCCCTCTTAATGACATGCGCTTTATCTTAAATGACGTATTCAAAGCGCCAGAGTTTTGGCAAAACAACGAAAACTTGGCTCATGTCGACATGGAAACTGTCGATATGATTTTAGAAGAAATGGGAAAACTGTCAAAAAACATTCTACTTCCTATTAACCGTAGCGGTGATGAAGAAGGCGCAACTTTCGAAGGTGATGGCGTCGTCACGACTCCAACAGGATTCAAAGAAGCCTACAAGCAATATGCTGAATCAGGCTGGGTTGGCTTAAGCGGTAATGCTGAATACGGCGGTCAGGGCTTCCCTAAAATGGTTACCATGCTCACCGAAGAGATGGTTTTCACTGCCAACCAATCATTTGCCCTATATCCAAACCTAACTGTTGGTGCGACGCTTTGCTTAAATGCAGCTGGCTCTGAAGAGCAAAAGCAAACTTATCTAGAAAAAATGTACAATGGCGAATGGGCTGGCACCATGTGCTTGACGGAGCCGCATGCTGGTACTGATTTGGGTATTATCAAAACCAAAGCTGTGCCTAATGATGATGGTAGCTATGATATCTCTGGTACCAAAATCTTTATCACTGGTGGTGAGCATGACCTTACTGACAACATCATTCATTTGGTATTGGCAAAAACACCAAATGCACCAGAAGGCTCAAAAGGTATCTCGCTATTTGTCGTACCAAAATTCTTGGTCAATGCAAATGGTAGCTTAGGCGAGCGCAACACATTAGCGGTAGGCTCTATCGAACACAAAATGGGCATCAAAGCCTCTGCAACTTGTGTCATGAACTTTGATAATGCTAAAGGCTGGATGGTTGGCGCGGAAAACACTGGTCTATCATCAATGTTTATCATGATGAACTATGAGCGTGTCACTATGGGCTTGCAAGGCCTTGGTGGCTCTGAGCTTGCCTATCAAAATGCAGCATTATATGCCAATGACCGTGGTCAAGGCCGTAGCGATACACAGCTACAAAGCCCAGAAAAACCCGCTGATGCTATTATCCATCATGCTGACGTCCGTCGTATGCTATTGAACGCCAAAGTAAACACTGAAGCGTCGCGCTGTTTTGCGATGTATGTTGCCAAAAATCTTGATGAAGAGAAGTTTAGTACCGATCCTGAGTCAGCCAAAGCAGCTGCGGCTCGTGTTGCCCTACTGACACCGGTTGCTAAAGCGTTCCTGACTGATAAAGCACTAGAAGCCACTGTTGATTGTCAGCAAGTATTTGGTGGTCATGGCTATATCCGCGAATGGGGTATGGAGCAGATCGTTCGTGATACACGTATTGCACAGATTTATGAAGGTACCAACGGTATTCAAGCGCTTGACTTACTAGGTCGTAAAGTTGCTCGTAACAACGGTAAGTACGTCACTCACTTCTTGGGTGAGATTCGTGACTTTGTTAGCAACATGCAAGCAGATCACGCTATCAAACAAGCTACGTTAAATGCAGCAGATACCATTGAAGAGTTAACCACCACTGTGCTTAACAACATCGGTGAACGCAAAAACGAAATCAATGGCTGTGCGGTTGACTACATGCATGCGTTTGGCTACCTTGCTTACTCATACATGTTTGCGTTGATGGTAGAAGCCGCTAATGGCAAAGAAGGCGAGTTTTATACCAATAAAGCCAAGCTTGCTGACTATTTCGTTGGCCGTGTCCTACCGCGTATCGATGCTCATGCAAAAATGGTCAAAGCTGGTAGTGACCCAATGATGAACTTTGATCTTGCTTATTTCGACGTTCCTGCAAGCTAAGCTAGCTTTACAACTAACCTAAAATACCTTTATTAAAAGGACAGTCGTGTTACTGTCCTTTTTTTTGTCAAAATAACTGCTAACAAAATAATTCAATATCAATAGGCAGTTCCGATTAAAATAACGCAAGACAAGATGTCGCTCGACTACAATTGAACGATTGGTAAACATTACTCAACCACTTATACCGACTTAAATAATAAAAACGATTGAAACAACCATGATAAAGGGTGCGACGTGTCAGAATTAAAACGCATTTTACAACAGATTACCGCCTTGAGCGATGTGCCAGATCCTGCGGTACTCAAACGCTTGATTGATGAGCTACGAGTCAGTGATAAAGAACCTGCATTGGCCAACGAAAAAATTCAATCCCTTATTGATATCATACATCAGCATCCAGAATATGGAGATGGACTGTCTAGTTTTGTGCTAAAACTGATTATCCAATATCGACAAATTGCACTGTATACCGACACTGGTATCATGTCCGACCAAGGATTTTTTAACAGTTTACGCCGGTTAATTGGTCATCGGTTTTTGCCATTATTACCACAAGATGACTCTGTCGTAGAATTGGTGGGCTACTTATTTAATAAACGCTCTGATGAACGCTGGCTGGCCAATATCGAAAAGGAAAAATGGGACAAACTGGTTGAGCTGGTTCGCGTAGAAGAGAAACATTTAAATCTAGTCGCTACTGCAAAAAATAGTATTTTAAACGCCATTATTATCTTATCTTATCGCATCAGCGGTATTGGCTTGCATCCTGATTTGATGGAGTCGTATCCACAGATACTGAACTATTCCGCATCTTTTGTTGCACAAAATCAAGAAGCCGTACTCTTCGTTAATCAATATCGTCAAGCACATGAGCTTGATACCTTGACAGATATTACGCCTGAGCAAGCAGTCGATCCCGCACCTCTATTGGTTATGCTTGAACAGTGCGAAGATATCGTCGCTACCGTACGCAAGCGGATTTATAAAACTGGTATCTCTATCCGTTTGACCAATATGATGCTGCGTTTAGATCAAAGCTTGCAGCGTATGCGGATTTTGACTGAGCTGGTCACAGACGATAATCAAAAGCGAGATCGTGCTGTTATCGAACTGATACAGGCGCTCATCACTACAGCCAACCAGCGCTATAGTATTGGTTATTTGATTGATAACAATACCAAACTACTCTCTCGAAAAGTCACAGAAAATGCCAGCCGCGTCGGTGAGCATTATATTAGTACCGACAAAGCTGGCTATCAAAAGATGCTCAAAAAAGCCTCTATTGGTGGCTTTATCATTGCATTTATGGCAACTATAAAAATACTGGCGTACCACTTAGCGCTCGCACCCATGGGTCGCGCGTTCATCAACAGTATGATCTATGGTTTGGGCTTCGTATTTATTCATGTTATTCGCGGCACAGTCGCGACCAAGCAGCCAGCCATGACCGCAGCTGCGATTGCCTCTACCATTTCTGAAGGCTCTGGTAAAAAATCGCATCAGTTGACTAAGCTATCAGAATTGGTGGTCGATATCTTGCGTACCCAGTTTATCGCTATCATGGGTAACGTCATGTTAGCCGTACCCGTCGCTTTGATTATCTCTTTTGCTTGGTTGCAATATACTGGCGCGCCAATGATCGACACCGAAAAAGCAGGACACTTGCTACATGATCTCGACCCGTTCCACTCATTAGCACTTCCCCATGCTGCCATTGCTGGGGTTTACCTGTTCTTATCTGGTTTGATTGCCGGCTACTACGATAACTTGGCAGTTTATAACAACGTAGGCGCACGCATACAACGTCACAAATTATTAAAATACATATTGCCCAGCTCATGGCTTCAGCGTTTAGGCGGTTTTATAGAAGCCAACTTGGGCGCTATCATGGGTAACTTCTTATTCGGGGTGTTCTTAGGTAGTACCGCGACTATTGGCTATATCTTTGGCCTACCAATTGATATCCGTCACATTGCCTTTGCTTCAGCAAACTTGGCACACGGGCTATTCAATATATCTGCTGATGACATCAGTTGGAGCCTCATCCTGATTTCTATACTTGGCGTGGCACTTATTGGTCTGGTCAACTTGATCGTTAGCTTTTCGTTGGCACTGTTTGTCGCCCTACGTTCTAAAGAAGTTCGCTTTTTTGAATGGAGTCGCCTCACAAAGCTGGTATTTGGCCATATTATTAGTCATCCATCTGATTTTTTCTGGCCACGTGATAAGCCTATGAAATATGCGCGTATCGATAGTCAGGGTCACATGATATTTGATGATACCTCCGCACAAAAAAATGGCAAATCCATACCGAGTAATTATGTGGTAAGGCGTTTGTCTGATGTCAGAATCCTGCCTGAATCTAAACATGCTGATGCTCAACATTCCCAGACAAACACCGACATCAACTATGAAAAGCAGCCAACAGATGAGCATACGCAGCCGTATAGCTCTCCTGAAAAGGTAATGGATTTGGACGATGGTTTAGTCGATGACGAGCTAAACAGCGTTCCTTATACCGATGACATCCAATACGATAAGGTCACCAAAACGATAAGTGCGGTTGATAGCGACGTTGTTAGTGATGATCCACACCATACTGACTCTGATGACAAGCAGACTGGTGACGCAAAAACACCTTTACCAAAACCTAAAAAACCACCAAAGCTACCTAGTTAAATAGGTAGTTGCGGTGGGTTTTTGCTCGATCGACTGTTGATAATAAAGTCATTTATCATAACGTCTGTTGTGGGAAGAAGAGCGGTTCCCTAGTTAATGTTTGGCTGTAGTCCAAATTCTTTCAATAGGTATAGCTGTTCTAATTTATGACACGGCCTAGTTTATCTACATCAGCGACCATTTTAGGTATTCGATGTTCACCTTCCATTTCACTGACCATCTTTTTCGCCGTTGTAATATTTATACCAATACTGGTGACATATAGAGGGCGCTTACTTATCCCTCGCCAAACGGCATAGTCTTCTGTAATGTCATAAAAATGATTTTTAGCGATACCGATGATGGGCTTTGTATTAGCTAGGTGATCATACAGATATTTGCCTAATCCTGCTTTGCCAACACTATCCAGAAATACATAGCCGTCTATGATAATTACATCAAAAGGTTCGTCAATCTGGTTAATCAAAGCCAGTAAGCAAGGCATTTCTCGTTTATAGAACTGACCTGACTCATAAGGCGCAACGTCATTAACTTCTACAGTATATTCATTTAGAATACGTGATTGCTTAATGCCTTCGAAGCGGATACCTGCAACAGTTGCTGTAACAGCGTCGGTTTCTTGGCCTTCTTTATAATGTACGTCTAGAATTAGGTAAATCAATTTATTACTACCTTAAAATACAGATGACTTAATTTTAGTGCTTCAAACAATTAATAATTCAGTATTACGATATTGGTATCGGGCATGTGGTATTTGAGTCGATTTATTTGCTTCGCTGAAGTTATCTTATCTAAACGAACCTCTTTTAATTTTCCAAATACTTGTTTATTAAAAAAGTAATCGAAATCCTCTAAGCCATCTAGTCCATTAAGAGACATGCTTTCAATATGTTCAAAGCTGTTATTTTTGACCCATATATTGAATAAGTCTTGTATGAAGCTTTTATCTATATCTAATCGTATAGACTTGCCAAATATAAATCTCTTATAATTACTCAATATTCTATACACGTCAGGCACAGATATAGGACTTTCCATATAAGATTTTGTGATTAAGGTATTGCCTGCGACTTCAAAATAGCTAATTCTGTTCAACGGTTCAGTGTATCTTATGCCAACCTTTTCATCATTGTTTTCTCCGCAAACAGAACTATAATAATTGAAATTTATTTCAGTTGAATGTACATCGTAAGAGTGCATCACTCCATTATCGCAATAATTTAATAAAAATTCTTTTGGTTCATACGAAAGAGTATTCCAGTCAATTCGATTTTCGGATATGCCGTCTTCGTGAGTATATAACTCTAGGTTGCACCTACCTTCTACAAAGGTATAAGACATACCTTGATACAGCTTATTCTTATAGAGTTGTGGTATTCCACGAGAACCATATATATCATCAATCTCATTACAGAACTCTGTAGAATCTATTTGGATAGGCGAAGATAGTCCTCTCTGACAGGGTGATACATAAGGCCTGATAATCTCTCCATTTTTGACCTCATAAGCTTCAAGTTGATGGTCAGGTTTATCAAAGAAGATAATGCCTGTGTATAGCTTATCGCGCTGATACCATTTACCCTTCTGATACCATTTACCGTTACTTTTATTTAACAATGTTGATTTCAATCGTTGCATATTACTCATGTTAATCTTCTCTGAAAGAGGAGTTATTAATCGTACCAGTAGAAGCGGTAATGTTAGAGCGAGTTAGCTTAAGGTATACCCCAAAGGAACCAATTGTCTTACCCTTCAAACCTATTAACAGACTACTTAAAACAGGCTGATATAATGGAACCACTTATAACAGACTATTTATGGGCTCAGGCACTGTGCGCTTGAAGTTATTACCTTGCCGTCACCCAATCTATAAGCCAATAGATAATTACCCCACACACAGCCCCCGTCGAGTGCGCGCGCATGTGGCAAATCAATCTCGCCTTTTAGCGCAGCCCAATGACCAAATAGTATCTTACGAATGCGCGGTACTTGCCACTCAAACCAAGGCAAAAAATCGGTTGGCATAGCTTCCTCTAAGCCTGCTGAAAAGCTAAACTCAAGTGACCCGTCCTGCTTACACAAGCGCATACGCGTGAAGTAATTAGCAATCGCCCGCATCTTAGTAAATCCTTCGATACCTGCATGCCATTCATCCGCTTCTTTGCTATATAGATTCGGCAGCAATTGATCGAGCTGATTCAAATTACTTTGCAGCTGAGCTTCTAATTGCTGTGCGTATCCTGCAGCGGCTTCAATACTCCAATGCGGTGGAATCCCTGCATGTACTAGCACCGTGTGCTCATCAGGATAGGCTAATATCGGCTGCCTACGTAACCATTCGAGCAACTCATCACAGTCATCCGCAGCAAAGATAGGTGCCGTTTTGTCTTTATTTTTAAGCTTGGCGGCCCCGCGCCAGACTGCTATCAAATTAAGATCATGATTGCCCAATACCGTTGCCGCAGCGCCTTGCTCACACAACACTTTGACATGACGCAGCGTGTTCAATGAGTCCTCGCCGCGTGCTACCAAATCACCAGCAAACCATAACTTGTCTTGGGCAGGATCGAAATCCAGTGTCTTTAGCAATTGTAGATATGCAGCATAGCAACCCTGTAAGTCACCGATAACATACTGATGGCGAAAACTCATAACACCTCAACGATTTAAATACGATAGTTAAAGACAGCTCGATAAGAAATAAATACTTAAGTACTAGTCATAAAAATAAAGCATAAAAAACCGCCATTATAATTGACGGTTAGTAGCATGCTATTATTCATTGAAAATACATTATACGTCTAGCTGTTGTGAATGATTGCTCAGGTTCACAAAGTCTGTGACGCTTAATGTCTCAGGTCGTGCCTGTGGATCGATACCACAAGCCTCAAAATCGTCTTCGCTCAATGTCGGTAGCAACGTTGATTTTTTGAAGATAGCACGTAGCGTCTTGCGACGATGGTTGAAAGTCTCACGCACGACAATAGCAAAGTGCTCTTCATCATTTGCGACTACTGGTTTGTTGATATGCGGTGTCAGGCGGAAGACAGCACTGGTCACCTTGGGTGGTGGATTAAACGCACCGCGAGGAACGGTCAGCAAATAATCTGTATCACAGTGGTACTGCATGATGACCGATAAGCGGCCATAAGTCTTGCTGCCCACATCAGCTGTGATACGCTCAACCACTTCTTTTTGCAACATAAAATGCATATCTTGAATCACATCGGCATAGCTAAGCAAATGAAACAAGATAGGCGTTGAGATGTTATACGGTAGGTTACCCACCACGCGCAACTTACCGCGCTCTTCACTATACAGCTCACGGTAGTCCACATGCATCGCGTTGTCTTTGATAATCTCAAAGTTTGGATGGCTATTGGCACCGATACGAATACGTAAACTATCAGCCAAATCGCGATCCAGCTCCACCACGGTCATCGCATCCACTTCTGCCAATAACGGCTCGGTCAATGCGCCCATACCAGGCCCAATCTCGATCAAATTGTCATCGCGCTCTAGACGAATACTTTCGACGATTTCGCGAATGACGCTAGTATCATGCAAGAAATTTTGGCCAAAGCGCTTACGCGGCTGGTGCTTAGCAGCACGTAAGCTGTTAGAAATAGTTTGAGCATCAAATGAAGTTTTGGACATAAAAGAGTCTTAATGTATAAAAGATAAATGGGCGACAATAATGTAATGGCAGCGATACGCTGACTTTATAATGACAAATTATACCACAGCTCATAATTAGGCTGTGTTTTTGAATAATTATTATCGATAGACGAGCCATGCTTTGGAGCAACTGACTCGGTAACTTTTTACCTCTACATCCATATAATATAAACTCTGATTATGCTAAATGGCAGCATCAAACCAAGTGCTAGCAGACAGAAACAGGTCCAAAGATGGAATCCTCATAACAATTATAGCGTTAAAAATAAATCGATAATTAATTGATTTTTAACGCATCTCAGGTTTAGTAAAGCCCGACTGCATAACGCAATTGGTTATGTCTCACCTTTTGAGTTTGAAAAGCGCTATTATGATAATTTAACTCTGTCAGGTATTGCTGTCTGACTCCAGTAAAGTAAGCCAGTCTCTGATATGGTCGAGGCAGTTTAGCCCTACGCGATCGTCAGCCCGCCAGATAAATCCCCTTAGGGAATTCACATATGATCCTGAAACTTAACGTCACCCTCCATTATCGACTCTCAGAGCCAATGGATCTTTTGCTTCAGATCGAAGCTGCTGATCTTGCGGATCAACGGGTACGGTCAGCCGAGATTTGGACATCAGACGTTGCGCATTTTTCACGGGTTACCGCCGATGATGGCATAGGAGAGCGGATTTGGATTCACGCTGAAGGGGATTTTAGCTGCACTTATCTCGCAGAAATCGCCGTTGACCGTCCTGCCTTGGACATATCGGTACTGTCCCAAACGCCCCTGCATCTTTTGCCCGGAGAGACGATCAGGCATTTAATGCCGTCTCACTATTGCCCGTCAGAACAGTTCCATGCCTTCGTGGACGCCGAGTTTGGCAATCTCGCTGGCGGCGCACGGATTGCCGCGATGCGCGACTGGATCGAGTCGGCATTTAGCTATGTACCCGGATCGAGCCATGCACAAACCACCGCGCTCGACAGCTTTGCTCAACGTCAGGGCGTATGCCGCGACTTTGCGCATGTTCTCGTAACACTAGCGCGCGCGTCGTCGATACCAGCTAGGTTTGTGAGCGTTTATGCGCCCGATGTGACACCACAAGACTTTCATGCCGTGGCCGAGGTCTATCTTGAAGGGAGCTGGCACCTCATTGATCCGACTGGCATGGCAGGTGCCGACACAATGGCCCGCATCGGTGTTGGGTCCGATGCGTCCAATGTCGCGTTCTTAACCTCGTTCGGATCCATGGAATTGGTCAATCAATCGGTATCCGTAACCAGACAAGCTTAGGCTCCTGACCCTAGGCTTACGGGCCTGTGTTTAAGACAGATGCTGCCTGTCATACACGATAAAAACTTTACTAAATCGTCTTAAGCGGCTGCCTTTTTAGGTAGGCATTACTGATAATAAAATTATTAAGTACTATGTGAAAAATATCTATAAGCACTGACTTATACAGCAGGTACATCGATAAGTGACTTATCCGCCATCTCATTAGCCATATTTAGTGCTTGATATAAACTGGTCGCACTCGCACCGCCGCTTCCTGCCAAGTCTAACGCCGTACCATGATCGACAGAGGTACGAATGTAAGGCAAGCCTAAGGTTAGATTGACCGTATCGCCAAAACCGTGCGATTTTAATACTGGCAGTCCTTGGTCGTGATACATGGCAATGACCGCATCACAGTTTGCTAAATGTCTGGTAGTAAATAACGTATCCGCTGGCATTGCCTCTGAAATATTGACGCCCATATTGATAAACTCGTTGAGTACTGGATTGATAATTTCAATTTCTTCCATACCCAAATGCCCGCCCTCGCCTGCATGTGGATTGAGGCCGCAAACCAAGATACGAGGCTGCGTGAGACCAAACTTCTCTCGCATATCATCGATGACAATTTGTACCGTTTGGCGCACGTTCTCCGCGGTGATGGCAGCAGGGATGTCCTTTAATGGTAAATGCGTAGTGACAAGCGCGACTTTCATCGCTTGATTGGCCAGCATCATGACGACTTTTTTACGATCGCTTTGCTGCATAAAAAATTCAGTATGACCACTAAACATGGTGCCATCTAATAGCTTGATACCAGCATCTATCAACGCTGATTTTTGCAATGGCCCAGTGACGATGGCAGCGACTGTATTATTTATTGCCAGTTTATGAGCAATATCTAATTGCTGAGCCACCATCGCTGAGTTAGCGATATTGATTTGCCCGCAGACAACTGGTGCGGCACAAGGAATATCCAGTAGGATGAAAGCACTATCAGCGTCTA
This sequence comes from Psychrobacter sp. Ps2, assembly GCF_022129405.1. Taxonomy (NCBI): domain Bacteria; kingdom Pseudomonadati; phylum Pseudomonadota; class Gammaproteobacteria; order Moraxellales; family Moraxellaceae; genus Psychrobacter; species Psychrobacter sp. Ps2. The sequence goes on from NZ_JADQAM010000060.1 coordinate 208,031, forward strand.
TATCTTGCTGCGATATCTGATCTACCAAGTTAACATCGACGTTATCGGCATTTATATCTGTATTGATAGTATGCCAACTAGGTGTGCTTTTGAGAACGCTAGCTGCAACCAATTCCTCCGCGCGAGTTTGCATCGCTTTAGCATCAGCAGTCACCCAAATTGGTCGAGCAAAGTCTTGCAACTTACTCTCTGTTGCTAGTCCTAGTACTACGTCCATGCCAATACCCGCAGGCTCACCTGTGGTGATTAATAGCGGGCGTTTTTCTTCTGTCATAACAATAGCCTTATGTTATTCAAATTATTGATTTTATTGTATTTATAATTGATATTATAAGTTTTTATACTTAGTTATTGTATGGTATTTCTTAGTTCATGAAAAACAATCACTTCATATTTAGTGCTTTATCAAGTCTAAAAAACCACATTATGTGTTAAACTTTCGCATCTGATTGTAGCATTTACAGACAAACCTGAAACCGCGTTTTGGTACTTCTATCGTAGAGGCGCGCTATGTTTGTATTGCCCTATCATCGACATCTTTTTTCATACCCATTTTAACTCATTAGGCACTCATGGCAGAAAACGACAAAACCGACGACTTACTCAATCAGACACCGCCGCACAATATTGATATTGAAAAGGCATTGCTCGCGTCTTTGATGAGTATCGAAGAGGCGTACGACAAGATTGCCGATATTGTCACCAAAGATGACTTTTATGCTGGGCGACATCAATACATTTTTGATGCCATTGCTCATTTGGCGGCAGTGAATGAGCCTTATGATACGGTCATGGTGCACGACTGGTTAGAAGCGCAAAAGTTACTCAAAGGCGCAGGTGGAGACAGCTACTTAGCCGATATTTTGAGCCAAAGTCCGGCGACCTTGTTCAACCTGACTGCCTATGCCCAGCGTGTGCGTGAGCTCTCAACGCTGCGTCAACTAATTACCACTGGCAATGAGATGCTGACGCTTGCCTATAATCCAAAAGACCAAAGCGTTAGCGACATTCTAGACAATGTCGAAGGCAAGATATTTAGTATCAATGAGCAGCATAACAAACGTGCGGAACAGCGCGGACCTGTTGGTATCACTTCTGTCTTGACCAATGTTATCGATAAGATTCAAGAACTCAAATCCAACCCCGACGGCATGATTGGTTTGCAGACACCATTTGCTGAATTGAATAACAAAACCCAAGGCCTACAAGCGGGTGACTTGATTATTGTCGCTGCGCGTCCTTCGATGGGTAAAACCACTTTTGCGATGAACTTGGCAGAAGGGATTTTATTTAATGAAGATTTGCCAGTCGTGGTGTTTTCGATGGAGATGCCTGCGGAATCTATCGTCATGCGTCTGCTATCCTCATGGGGCGCGATTAACCAGACGCACCTGCGTTCTGGGCAAATGAATGAAGATGAATGGGCAAAGATGATGAACGCCATTCAACATTTGCAATCAAAGCATTTATATATTGATGATAGTACTGCCCTACCGCCGTCTGAGATGCGTTCTCGCTGCCGCCGTATCGCCAAAAATCATGACGGTCGCTTGGGTGCTATCGTAGTCGATTATCTTCAGCTGATGAAAGTACCCAGTCTAGATGGTAACCGTGTTGGCGAGATTTCCGAGATTTCTCGTAGTCTAAAGGCGCTCGCACGTGAGCTTGAATGTCCAGTGATTGCGTTATCACAGCTTAACCGTAGTCTAGAAAACCGTCCAAATAAACGCCCTATCATGTCGGATCTACGTGAGTCTGGTGCGATTGAGCAGGATGCCGATTTGATTATGTTCATCTATCGTGATGAGGTTTATAATGAAAACTCAGACCACAAAGGCGTGGCGGAAATCATTATTGGTAAACAGCGTAACGGCCCTATCGGTACTATTCGTTTAGGCTTTGAAGGTCAATTTACCCGCTTTATTAATCTAACGCCAGAGTACTATCAAGGCGTGAGTTTTGAGAATGATGAGTAATTAACCTTATAAAACTTAACCCTAACAAAGACTGAGCCTTATATAAACTCAGTTTCAATTATAGGTTAATGAATAATTTTACATAACCAGTTTTAATACAATAGCCAGTACCGCATCAACTCAATCGATGCAGTACTGGCTTTATAACTTCATAATTCTACTCATACAGAAGGCGATTATGCGCACTATCACCATAAAACCAAAAGCCCTTACTCATAACCTAAATCAAGTCAAACAACGAGCACCCCAATCGAAAGTGTTGGCCATGGTCAAATCCAATGCTTACGGACATGGCGTGGCGGCAGTCTTGCCAGCCCTGCAGCAAGCAGATGGTATTGGGGTCGCGACTTTAACAGAAGCATTAGAAGCCAGACAATTAGGCTGGGAGAAAACCATCGGTCTAGTAGAAGGTGCATTTACCGCTGATGAGTGGCAACAAGCGATTGATCATGAGATCAGCTGCGTGATTCACCATGGACCACAGCTAGAGTGGGCACTACAAAACATCCCGCCAGCTGGCAGTGCAACTAGAGTAGCTTGGCTCAAATACAATACAGGTATGAACCGTTTGGGTTTCAATGCTGAGGGTGTGCTATCAGCAGCAAAACGCCTACATGAAGCGGGTTATCAGCTGATCCTAGCCACGCATTTTGCCAATGCTGACGACTACGATCACCCATTGAATGCGATGCAGATTGAGCGTTTCTCAAGCGTACTGGCGACTTTGAAAGACACCATTAGCCCAGATATCCAAGGCTCATTATGCAACTCTGCTGGTATCGTCAACTTTCCAGAACATCATTATGATTGGGTACGTCCAGGCATTATCTTGTACGGTAGCTCACCTGTCGTCGATAAAAGTGCACAAGAACTAGACTTGCAGCCCGCGATGGATTTCAGTGCTCAAATCATTGCTCTACAAACCGTTAGCGCCAATGATACAATCGGCTATGGTAGCCGCTGGCGTGCGCAGCAAGACACCAGAACGGCGTTGGTCAGCGTTGGATATGGCGATGGCTACCCACGTGTGGTCACTGACGATGCGTATGTCATTGTCATGGATGCTAACGACAAACAAAGCTACCGTTGCCCGGTGATTGGACGCGTGGCAATGGATATGATTGTTATTGATATCAGTAATGCACCTGAGAGTCTTGCTATAGATAGCAAGGTCATGCTATGGGGCGATGCGCCGCGTGTCGATGAAGTTGCAAATCATGCTGGGACGATTAGCTATGAGCTATTATGTCGCCTAAGTATACGTCCAAACCGTACACAGGCATAGTCATTAGCGGCACAGTCATTAGCGGCACAGTCATTAGCGGCACAGTCATTAGCGTACAAGGTATCGTGGCTTGCTAAGGAGATTTCGGTCTATTTGGCAAGCCATTTGATCTTGATAAAAATGAACGTTTACATTGAAAGTAAATACGCTATACTAAAAGTTTGTTGTCAACCCAGTATACGCACTGACGCGATGCTATTGAAGACTGATGACGTTTCACTGACTGCGATCGACTGCTAGGATTACTATGAGTTTGCGCCATTTTTTAACCTTATCTGATTTAACCAAACAAGAACTAGAAAACTTAATCAAACGCGCAAGCGAATTGCGTAAGATGCAACACGCAGGCGAGATATACCAGCCTTTTGTTGGTCGTACGCTTGGCATGATATTTGAAAAATCTTCAACGCGTACCCGTATCTCATTTGAGACGGGCATGGGTCAATTTGGTGGTAACGCCATATTTTTATCACCAAACGATACGCAGCTCGGTCGCGGCGAGCCACTAGAAGATTCAGCACGCGTGATTTCCAGCATGGTAGATATCATTATGATTCGTACCTTTGGTCATGAAAAAGTTGAAACCTTTGCTGAATATTCCAGTGTACCGATTATCAATGCGTTGACCGATGACTATCATCCTTGCCAGTTGCTTGCTGATATGCAAACCTATTACGAGCATCGCGGTAGTATCGAAAATAAGATCGTCACGTGGGTCGGTGATGGCAACAATATGTGCTCCTCATTTATGCAAGCTGCAAATCAGTTTGGTTTTGAATTACGCGTGGCAGCGCCTTATGGGTTTGAGCCTGATCCGAAACTTATGGAACGTTTCTCACACTGCGTCAGTCTGGTAGAAAACGTACAAGATGCGGCAAAAGATTCTAACTTAATTGTCACCGATGTGTGGGCAAGTATGGGTCAAGAATCAGAGCAAAACACGCGTGCACGTCGTTTTGCGCCTTATCAAGTGACGCCGTCTCTATTAGACAAAGCCGATCCTGAAGTGGTGTTTATGCATTGCTTGCCAGCCCATCGCGGCGAGGAAATCTCTCATGATATGCTTAATGACCCACGCTCTGTCGTATGGGATGAAGCTGAAAACCGTTTACATGCACAAAAAGCATTGATGGAGTTTTTACTTAAAGACAAAATCAAGTTACCTGCATAACTTAGACTATTCTGTAAAAAGACAGTGAGATCAATAGTAAAAAAACTTGCTAGTACCCTCCTAAATAAGTTCTCAAATAAAAAAGCCGTCCAGATCTGGACGGCTTTTTTGGTTATACAAATGATTCAAAGATAGTTTAACGCGTGAGCGTTGTCACGCCATTAGCACCTGCTTTTAGCAAAACGTCTGCTTGGTTTGCTGCAAAGATACCATTACAGACCACACCTACGATATTATTTAGCTCTTTTTCGAGCGCGATTGGATTACTCACATCCAAATCATAGGTGTCTAGAATGACATTACCATAATCAGTGACAAAGTCTTCACGATATACTGGCTCACCGCCTAATTTGGCCAATTGGCGAGCCACATAAGAGCGTGCTTGTGGTAATACTTCAATCGGTACTGGAAACGCGCGACCTAATATATCAACACTTTTACTATCATCGACCATACAGACGAACTTGTTTGAAGCGGCTGCCACAATCTTTTCGCGAGTCAATGCACCGCCGCCGCCTTTGATAAGTTGCAAGTGTTCATTGACTTCATCCGCACCATCGATATAAACATCCAACGTACCAGCAAAGTTTAAATCGACTATTTCGATACCAAGCGCACGAAGTTTGTCTTCTGTCACCTGTGAGCTAGCGACAGCGCCAGCAAGCTTCAATTGTGGCAACAACTCAATTAAACAGTTGACCGTACTACCTGTCCCTACCCCAAGTATCATATCGTCTTCGATATAGCTTAGAGCAGCTTTGGCCGCGGCTTGCTTTTGTGCTTGCTGATCACTCATCATAAATCCTTGGAAAATAAACGTATGGTCTTAAAAAAAGTAAAAGGCTAAAACAGATAAAATGCGCGGCTATTATAACCGATGATATTAATGGATGTTAGCGCATCATGACGCTAATTTGTGAGTCCTATCTTGCCGACCTAAGACTTAACTTCGTCAAATACTTGCACTTCATGTAAATTTGAGCATGAAATCTCAAGAAAACTGCAATTGAGTCTTGCAAGATACTAAAAATCGGCATAGGCTAATCTATTTCGTTTTTATATTCATTTACACTTTTTATATTCATTCTGTTTAGGGATTACTATGCTGTCACACTGGGTACGAGCCATCTTACAAGCCACCGTCTATGACGTTGCTATTCAAACACCACTTGAAACGGCGCCCAAGCTGACCCAACGTTTTGCCAATGACATTAGATTTAAGCGTGAAGACTTACAACCAGTCAAATCATTTAAATTGCGCGGTGCCTATAACCGTATCAGTCAGTTGAGCGATGAGCAAAAAGCGCGCGGTGTGATTTGTGCTTCGGCAGGTAATCATGCGCAAGGCGTGGCTTACTCTGCGCGCAAACTATCACTAAATAACATCATCGTCATGCCAACCACGACTCCTGATATCAAAGTGGATGCGGTAAGAGCACTTGGTGGTAATGTAGATCTGCACGGTGATAGCTTTGATCAAGCAAACTGCTATGCGATTGATCGTGCTGAACGCGAGGGACTTACCTTTATACCACCTTATGACGATGAACTGGTCATCGCAGGACAAGGTACCATCGGTCTTGAGCTGACCCAGCAGTGGCGCAACATGGACTATGTGTTTGTTGCCGTTGGTGGTGGTGGCCTAATCTCTGGTGTGGCCGCATTCTTAGGCGAAGTGGCACCACATGTCAAAGTGATTGCGGTAGAAGCCGAGCAGTCAGCTTGTCTAAAAGCCGCGCTTGAAACAGGTGAACGTGTCAAGCTCGAGCAAGTAGGATTGTTCGTTGATGGCGTGGCAGTCGCGCAGATTGGTGAATTGCCTTTTGACGTCGTCCGTACACAAAAAAGCGATAACTCAGGTCCTATCGTTGAGCCTGAAGTGATCACTTGTACCAATGATGAGGTGTGTGCAGCCGTTAAAGATATATTTGAAGAAAACCGTAGCATTGTTGAGCCTGCTGGCGCACTGTCAGTCGCTGGTATGAAAAAGTATATCGAAGCCAATAATATTCAAGACAAAAACTGCGTCGGCATTATTTGCGGTGCCAATATGAATTTTGACCGCCTACGTTATATCGCTGAGCGTACTGAAATTGGTGAGAAAAAAGAAGCCATTTTTGGGGTCACTATCCCTGAACAAACGGGCGCTTTCTTGAACTTCTGTCGCAGTCTACACGGTCGTAATATCACAGAGTTTAACTACCGTGCTGATAGCAAAAAATCACCAGATTCAATGGAACCTGCTTCAATCTTCGTTGGCATCGCTTTAAAAGAAGGCGAAAAAGAGCGTCAAACCATTAGTAACCAATTGTCAGACGATGGCTACACTGCTCACGACCTGACTGATGATGATATCGCCAAATCACATATCCGTCATTTGATTGGTGGTCATGCTCATGTCGAAAACGAGCAATTGCTACAAGTGGTATTCCCAGAACGTCCAGGCGCATTGCTAACGTTCTTAGAGAAATTGGGTGATGACTTCAATATTACCTTATTCCATTACCGCAACCATGGGGCTGCTGAAGGTCGTGTACTGGTTGGCCTGCAAGCCTCCGAAGGCAACTCTCGTCAGTTACAAGACGCACTTTTAGATATTGGTTATGACTGTGCCACGGTCAATGACAATATTGGCTATCAGTTGTTTTTGAGATAGTAAAAATAGATATCATATTTCTTACCTAATGGCAGTTTTTAAGTCGATTAAAAACTGCCATTTTTATATTAATAGTAATTATGAGCTGGCAGGTATGGCACAGTGATAAACAAAGTATTAGTGATATTGACCTGTCTGATTTTCGTGCTTATAGGTTATAAATTCCTTCAACCTAAGAACACGGTACACCAACCTGCAACCAATGCAGCAGCAGATATCGTAACGCAACCTACTCTTACCTCTAATGACGTTGATAATATTGATGATATACCGCCAACATACGTTGATTTGGGTACCACTTCAACATCGGCGCCAACTGCAACCCCGGCCTTATCGACACAACCGACCTCAAACTTTTCATGTGACGGCAGAACACATTGCTCACAAATGACATCCTGTGCAGAAGCCACCTATTTTACAAACTACTGTCCTAATACTAAAATGGATGGTAACCACGATGGTGTACCTTGTGAACAACAATGGTGCAACTAACCCACAGTTATCAAATCTATTTGCAAATATTAAAGTTGCCCTAATATTGTTTATATAAAACTATGATTTAATATAAAAACGAATGCAGAGTGACTCTTATGAAAAAAAATACTGATGACAATAACCAAGGTTTGGTGAAAATACGTCTCGATAAATGGCTATGGGCAGCTAGGTTTTATCGTACACGCACCCTTGCTAAGCAAGCGATTGAAAGTGGACGCGTACACTATGCCGGTAGCCGGGTAAAAACCAGTAAAGAGATTTCAGTCGGAGATGAGCTAACCATTCGCCAAGGCTCAGCGACCGCTATGACCGAAAAGACTGTCGTTGTTGAGGCGCTATCTGCACAGCGTGGCAATGCGACTGCCGCTGAAGTGCTATATTCAGAGACCAAAGAGAGCGAGACGCGCCGTGCTTACTATGCCGAACAGCGCAAACTGGCCAACCTTGCTCGTCCTGACAACAAGCCCAACAAAAAAGAGCGACGCGATCTACAGCGTTTTAAAAGTAATCAAGATTAAAACCATTTCACTATCTCGCCTTTTGGCCATGCATCATATGGCCAAAGCTTCATTGTTAAATGACGCTATTGTTTAGTCTCTATCCTTGCCATTCCAAGCATTAAGCGTTACGCTAGCAGCTGATTCAATCGATTGCATGCTAATAAAAGCCGCATTAACAATGCCGGTCTCTTATAGCATGTTTTTTTTGTTATAGAAGGTCATATTATGCTGATGAAAGCCTGTACTCCCTCGTCTGTATTATTGGTATGTTTGGGAAATATCTGCCGCTCCCCTACTGCTGAAGAAGTTTTTCGTCAGCAAGCAGCGATTGCTGGACTATCCATAAAAGTAGACTCAGCAGGCACCAGTGATTGGCACGTTGGTAGTGCGCCTGATGCTCGCTCACAACGTCATGCTAAGTCACACGGCTACAAAATCAATAAGCTGGTCGCTCGTCAAGTCAGTGCCAATGATTTTCATAATTTTGATTTAATCTTAGCCATGGATTCACAGAATCTAGCTGATCTACAAGCGATCAAAGACAGCATTGCAGAATCAGAAGATAGTTTAGCAACACTAGCACTGTTCAGTGAAGAAGACCCTACCTATTGCGGTAGCGATGTGCCAGATCCATATAAAGGCGATAACGATGATTTTGAAGAAGTGATCGAGCGTATCGAATCAAGCGCCCAAGCTTGGATAGAAAGCTGGAAAGCCTGCTAGCCATACCGTCTATATTTCTGCTACTCTTGCATCCGGTATCCTCTATAATATGATTAATCCTCTATAAAAGAGCTACAGCGTTAACCTCGCTTAAAGTATCACAGTTACGTCTGCACTCAGTTGCCTTGTATCTCTTTTAAATTGAATCAATTATAGCTACCTTATCATTTATTATCATTTATTATCATTTTGCCACATAGGCTACGTTATGACCCAAGCTTCACGCCTTGACCACAGTGCTCAGTCTAGCATCGCCACTGATGTTTCGAATGTCTCAGCGACTGCCGTAGTCAATGATTCGATCGACTTATCACATGACAATACGATGGCATTGGCCTGTGTTGCTGACTCTGTCGTGACATTAGAGAATGAGGCGCAGCTTGACAGTTTTATGGCAACTTATATAGAAGATATAGCAAACAAATTGCCACTGTTTGTGTTGTCTGGCGGTAGTAATGTTTTATTACCTGAAGCGTTGAACGCCATAGTATTGCAGCCAAAGATGCGTGGTATTCATCTGACCAATCAAACCGACGATTATGTCGATATCGAAGTAATGGCTGGCGAAAACTGGCATGATTTGGTCGTACATACGGTCAATCAAGGTTGGTATGGGTTAGAAAATCTTGCACTAATACCGGGCCTGACGGGCGCAGCACCCATACAAAATATCGGTGCATACGGCGTACAATTAGAAGACCGCTTACAGTATGTACGTGCCTATCATTTGCCGACACAAACTTGGCATCATTTATCAGCTGCTGATTGCCAATTTGGCTATCGTGACAGTATCTTTAAACGCACACCAAACACATGGCTTATTAGTCGTGTGGGTTTCAGATTACATACTGATCCTGCCAATATTTTAGCCAGTTATGGCGATGTACAGACTGTGGCGCAGCGCTATGCGCAGCAACAAGGGCGCGAGCAAGCAACTCCTGTTGATGTTATGCAAGCTATTATAGATATTAGACAACAAAAGCTGCCAGACCCGAAGCAGCTACCTAATTGTGGCAGTTTTTTTCAAAACCCTATTATCGCTCAGGAGCAGTTCACAGCGCTGCAAGCAACTTATCCAGCTATCGTTGGTTATGCGATGCCTGATGCAATGGTAAAGGTTGCTGCAGGTTGGCTCATTGAGCAAGCAGGGTTAAAAGGGGGCGGCATTGCACCTATTTTTACGCATAAGCAGCAAGCACTCGTACTGACCAACCATACGCCTCAGCAAGCCACGCAAGAGGATGTAGCCATAGCGCAGAAATATATCGCTGCTACTGTCTATGAAAAATTTGCCATTCAATTGTCACGTGAGCCAGTCTGGGTAAATGCTGATGGCTCAATTGGATATGCTGAGCATGTGGCCTAAAAAATCATGGTCTAAGCGGCTATTATCTAAACGATTATGGCGATATTACTTGCGGTTTTCTGAACGCATGGTGACGCTTTTTCGCATTATCAATATTACTTTTATACTAGGCTCTACGTCCGTCATTTTAGTGATTATTAGCCTATTTACCCCGCTATTTTCGCAAGCAATCGTTTATATCTTTTCTCTACTACCCCTACCTGATATGCCTGCTGCTGCCATGAGCTCACCGCCTACCGCTTATGTAGTCCTAGGCGGCGGTCTGACCAATGACCACAACAACCAAATTATCCTAAACCGCTATAGTCTTAATCGTGCTCGTACCGCTGCAGGCGCTTACCATGACTTACCTCTACCGATTGTACTGAGTGGCGCCGAAGCTCCATGGCTCGGTCAATGGTTGATGGAACACGGTATCGACGGACTGATCAGCGAAAATGCTAGCATGAATACATGTGAAAACGCCCGTTTTACAGCCAAACGTATTCCGCTACGCCATGTATATCTGATTACTGATAGCTATCATATGGCGCGTGCACGCAGACAGTTTGCCTTAAATGGTATCAATAGCACACCACTCCCTGCGCCACTGCCAGTAAGACGCGACTGGATGAAGCCTGCACACAACTTAAGTCACTCACGGCGCGCTGTCTATGAGGTCGCAGCCTATCTGCGCGATGTGATACGTCCCCAGATGGACTGCCGCCATGCCAATGATGTGACTTCGCAGCAGCTATTAACCCCAAGAGGCAATGCCACAAAAAACTCTGACGAATAAACGTTAAAGATGTATACGATACCATTGAGAGACGCATTCTAAATACTACCGAACATCCACTACATTTGTGATGGGTGTATAATAATAAGAGACACTGCTATTTAAGAGATTTGCCATGCTCAGTATATTTTTATTAATTCCATTAAGTCTCATGCTGTTTGTGGTTGCTATTTGGGCAGTGCGTTATGCGGTCAAGTCAAATCAATTCGAAGATCTGGACAATGCATCACAGCGTATTATATTGGATGACCGTCAAGAACGCCGCCAAACTATGCAGGCTCATGAACGCTCAGCACCTACCCAGCAGCAAGATAAAACAGCCGCAACTGATGGAAATAACGATCATTCTGAGATAAATAAAGATTCAGAAATCTAATTTATCTGCCTTATACATGCGTAATTTATTGGTGCCGTTTTATTAAATAATTCAGCACTAGCAAGTTCGCCCTTTACCATTCTTAGGAGACGCATTCATGACCATCGCTTTACTTGTGGCGGCATTACTAATGGGATTCTTTGGTTCACCGCATTGCTTAGGCATGTGTGGCGGTCTTGTGACCGCGTTTGGTCTGTCTATGAAAGATGTCAGCCCCGCCAAACGCCGTGCCTTGGTGGCTACTTACCATCTTGGGCGTTTAACGAGTTACGCATTATTGGGTTTAATTGCAGGGCTAATCGGTATTACCGTATTAAAGCCATTGATGATGGGTAATAGTACACCGCGTATTTTATTAGGATTGGTACTGGTATTCGTCGGTGTGACGATGCTTGGTGCGCCGTTTTTGACTAAGCTTGAACGTTTTGGTATGCGCTTTTGGCAGTATCTTAGCCCATTGCGTCAAAAGGTATTTCCACTTAATACTTTTCCGCGCGCATTAACAGCAGGGTTGCTTTGGGGCTTTTTGCCTTGTGGTTTGGTATATGGCGCTCTACTAATTGCGGTCGTTGCTCATAATCCATTAAGCGGTGCTGCGTTGATGTTTGTCTTTGGTCTAGGAACCATACCGATGTTGGTTGCGACGCATGAAACAGTCGGTTGGCTACGTGATAAGATCGGACGTTTTCGCTTAAGGCAGTTAAATGGTGCGGTTATGGTCATATCAGGGTTGGCAGTAGCAGTCGTGCCGATGGTCATGGCAAATATGCATGGCGGCCATGGTGAGATGAATCATGGTAGCCACACTGCTATGATGTCTGATATGGACTCTCACGACATGAGCCAAATGAATCATGATACGGATATGGCAGCAGACATGGATCACAACATGCAGGATATGGACGACCATATGGATCATAGTATGAATGACATGAGTGATGAATCAGTGGACATGAATCACCATGAGCATACTGAGATGATGGAACACACTCAATAAAGTCATCGGTAACAGATACTATTAACACTTAGCATATAAAAAAGCCCTCAATACCATTTTCGATATTGAGGGCTTTTATTTTTTGAATAATGCTCAGTTTATAGCAATTATTCCTGCCATTGCTCAAGCGTAAACTTGGTTTCTAAATGCTTCTCTAATGCCGGTATATTAAAGGCATCATCCTCACTCACAAAGCTGATACTAATACCTGTCTGGCCTGCACGGCCCGTACGACCAATGCGATGTACATAATCATCTGGCTGATCAGGCAAAGTAAAATTGACCACATGGCTGATATCATCGACATGGATACCGCGCCCTGCTACATCTGTCGCCACCAAAATAGAAGCGTGACCATCTTTAAATCGCTGTAAGTATTTCTCACGTTTTTGCTGAATGACATCGCCCGAGAGCATCACAATATTATGCGCTTGACGCAGCTTGTGATACAGACGCTTTACTTGGTCTTTACGATTGGCAAAGACGATGACCTTCTCTACTGCTTCATCACTGATAATACGCTGCAAGGCATCTAGCTTTTGATCTTCTGTCAGCAAATAAAAATGCTGATCTACTAACTCGCTGGTCTTGTGTTCAGGCTCAATTTCAACAAACTGAGGCTCATGTAACCAACGATAGGCCAAATTCATAACATCTTGGTTAAAGGTTGCAGAAAACAACAAGCTTTGGCGATCGGTATTGGCAGGCATTCGACCAACTAGGCGTTTGATATCAGGAATGAACCCCATATCTAACATGCGATCGGCTTCATCAAGTACCAGCACCTCTACTCTATCTAGATAGACCATGCCTTTGTTAGCAAGGTCAATTAGACGGCCAGGCGTCGCTACCAAGATATCAACGTATTGACGTTCAAGCTCGTGCTGCTGAGTTTCATAGTTGGTACCGCCCATAATACAAACACTATGTAGCGAGGTATATTTGGTTAATGCAATGCAGTCATCAAATATTTGCTGAGCCAGTTCGCGAGTTGGCGCCATGACCACAGCGCGCGGCTCACCAAGATAGCGCTCTTCGTCGTTGGTAAATGGACGCTTAAGCAAGGCTTCCATAATAGTCAGTAGAAAAGTCGCTGTTTTCCCTGTGCCCGTTTGTGCTTGTCCGATAGCATCTTGATGTGCCAATGTATGCGGTAGTATCTTTGCTTGAATGGGCGTCAATTCAGTAAAGCCTAGATCACTTACTGCACGCAGGGTCGCTGTGGAAAGTGGCAAATCAGTAAACGTTGTAAAATTGCTCAAAAAAATATCCTTTTAAATGAATTGCTTGTATTTTATTAATTATAAATAGGCTCACAATGAACCTTTATAGTGTCAAATGTAGCGTTTAAATCGTAATCAGTAAAAGTAGCCTTATCGAGTCTGTGGAAAACCATCAGACATATAGGCATAAAAAAAGCCAAGCCCAAATCCAATCCTACCAAATATGCTGCAGTTCATTCAACATAGGTAAGATAAGATGGGCTTGACTCAGTAGTATATCAGTAGTTTGTACAGACATTATAACTAAACCGCTTTAATGTCTGAGTAAATTACTCTTCTATCTTTCTGACTTCTTCAGCTTGCAGACCTTTGTCACCTTCCACTACACTGAACTCAACTTTTTCGCCATCCTTTAGAGAACGATAGCCATCACCCTGAATCGCGCGGAAATGGACAAAAATATCTTCTCCGCTGTCACGTTGAATGAAACCAAAGCCTTTTGAGTCATTAAACCACTTAACGATACCTTGCTCACGAGCTGACATAATATTACTTCCTAAAAAAGTCCGCTTAGCCCTAGCTTCCTTTGCGACATTGCATATAAACAGGGTCTAAGATTATGAAATCAAACATTAAGAGTATTACTACTCTACTTACCATCATCTATGTAGTGCTTTAATTACCTACATAGTGTGTCCATAACGAATTCGCCAAACGCACTTATCGTCATGAAATTCGATGATAGCAACAAACTTGCAATATTTATTGCATAAAAAATATCATAGCACGGGTTTTTAGCAACATAAAGACTTTTAATATGCTTTTTGATATCTAAATAATTTTTTAGACAAATTTTTATAACCTAGCTGGCAAGCTGTTATGATAAAGAGCAAAATGCGTTGAAGCCAATTTAGCTTGGCAGCTCGCGCCTTAAATTATTCATATATTATTATAAATTATTAACATCGCTCAATAGTTACCGAGACCATTATGACCTCCTCTACTCCGTCAAAAACAGCCGAACAATCGACTAACGAAAATTCAAATCAAATACTGACTCATAAATTACTACTGGTAAACGGCGTAAATCTGAATTTACTAGGTAAACGGGAACCGCATATTTATGGTCATACGACACTTGCTGATATAGAAAAGCAACTAGTTGAGCGCGCCGCACGCCACGGTGTAGAGTTAATATGCATACAGTCCAACCATGAAGGTAAGCTAGTAGACGACATTCAGCATCATGGATTATTGGCGGATAAATCTGCCCAAATTGACGCTATTATTATCAATCCGGCTGCATTTACGCATACTTCAGTGGCTCTACGCGACGCGCTATTGGCCACCCAAAAGCCATTTATAGAAGTACATTTATCCAATGTTCATGCCCGTGAACCTTTCCGTCATCATTCATATCTAAGTGACGTTGCGGTCGGAGTCATTTGCGGCTTGGGACAATTGGGTTATCAAATGGCGCTTGATTACTGGTTGAGCAATATGTATGCAGTTGACACAAACAAATGATATGACTGTGCTTACTTTTTTGTAAATGATTACTCGCGTCTTCACACATTAGTCAAACAGTAATCTTGCAATTAAAATAATAGAATTACGACTGAGCAAACAACCCATTATACGGTGACATGAATGGCAAAATCGTCCGGAAAACGCTTTATGAAACTCGCTGGTATGACAGCAAGTATTGCTGGCAAAGCCGCTAAAAACTCATTTAAGCATCTCTCAAGTGACGAAGAAAAACGTCTGCAAGCTCGCTCAGATCTGATGCAAGACGTGGGCGTTCAAATTGCCGAAACGTTGGGTGAGATGAAAGGCGCAGTGATGAAGGTCGGACAGATTGCTTCACAATATAAGGATGTGTTCCCGCCTGAGGTTGCATCAGCGCTCGAAAAGCTACAGAAAGATGCGCCGCCAATGCCGTATGCGCAGATACGAGCTCAAGTTGAACGTGAGTTGAAAGCGCCAATCTTAGAATTGTTTAGCGCGTTTGAAGAGACACCTTTTGCCGCAGCATCCATTGGACAGGTACACAAAGCAACGTTGCCATCGGGTCAAAAAGTGGTGGTCAAAGTCCAGTATCCTGATGTCGATGAAAACTGCGATAGCGATCTCAAACAAGTACGTATGGCATTGAAAATCGCTGGCGTGCTCAATATGAGTAAGCACCTACAAGAGCAGCTTTTTAATGAGATTCGCCAGAGCTTGCATGATGAATTGGACTATGTCAAAGAGGCTCATAACTTACGCGTGTTTGGTGCTTTTCATGCAGAAGATGAAGGCCTTATTATTCCCAAAGTGATTAGCAGCCATTCTTCTAGACGGATTTTAACGTTGACCGAAGAGATGGGAGAGACATTGACTGTCGCTGCGACATGGGACAATGACGTCAAACAAAAAATAGCAGAGCGTCTGTTTCATTTTACCGCAGGGCAGCTATTTGGCTTATACCGTATGCACTGCGATCCTCATCCAGGTAACTTCGCGTTCCGTCATGACGGCAGTGTCGTGGCTTATGATTTTGGGGGTATCCGCAGTTATAGTGATAGCGAAGTGCAGCTATTTAAACGCTTTGTCAAACATGCACTAAAAGGTGACGTCACCGCACTTGAGCAAGATTTGATTGCGCTAGATATTCGCCGCGAAGATGACAAGAACATCCCTGGTGAGTTTTATGAAAAGTGGCTATCAATCGGACTCAAACCTTTATCCATTAGCCCGTATCAAGAAGGAAATTTTGATTTTGGTAGTAGCCAAGTCCATCATGAGGCAATCGCACAGATGCGTACGTCTTTAAAGTACTTCGGTCAGTTTCAACCCTCAGCCACCACTATGATGCTAGACCGTACTGTATCAGGACAATACTGGAATCTGGTCAATCTAGGCGTCGAGATCGACCTGTCACCACTGGTTGATGAATACATTGATGCGTAGATGCGTAGTAGGTATGTTGACTGCCACGATTAAATCTATCTCTAGATATGTAGCGCGTGCCCACAACGATCACAAAAGTCTGCCCCTACTGCATGGCCGAATTTACCACAGTTCGGGCAAGTTACTGGGTTAAGTTGTGGACGCATGTTACGTGCTAGCTCTGACGTGAAGATACCTGTTGGTACAGCAATAATCGAATAACCGGTGATCATGACCATGGTTGCAATTGCTTGGCCGAGCGGTGTTTTGGGTGACATATCACCATAGCCAACCGTTGTCATCGTGACAACTGCCCAGTAGATAGACAGTGGAATACTGGTAAATCCATTTTCCGGCCCTTCTACCACATAAATAATTGAACCAAAGATGGTTACCAACAATACAAGCGATAAGAAAAAAACCGTAATTTTCTGCTGACTGGTCTTTAATGCGGAAGCCAAAAACCCAGCCTGTTGCATATAGGCTTTGAGCTTAAGAACACGGAACACACGTAAAATACGTAATACCCGTATCACGAGTAGATACTGCACGCCTACAAACATTAAGCTCAAATAACTTGGCAATACAGACAGTAAATCCACTATCCCAAAGAAGCTAAAAGCATAGCGTAAGCGGTTGGGTGCTGAAAACAGCCTTAACGCATACTCAATAGTAAACAAAATGGTAAAAAACCACTCTGCATAAAAGAACAACGTGCCATACTGCAAACGCATATATAGCACACTATCAAGCATGACGACGGCCACACTGGCTAAAATTGCAATCAGCAATACAATATCAAAGAGCTTGCCCAGACGAGTATCTGTGCCTTCAATAATGATATGCGTACGGTTACGCAAGTGTGTAAGAGCTTCGGCGGTTGGTTGCTTCATAGAATCAGTACTTTATAAAATCAATGGCTTGATAGCACGCAATGACTTAAAATGTGATGGATAAGGGCAAGTTGGTCAAAATAGCTAAAACTGGTTTATAATATCGCTCACCTATCACAGTGAATACAATCTATAAGTTGCCACAGTGTAGCAAAAAAGCACTCTCAACAACATACAAATCGTTAACGTGCTAGTAGCACTACTACCTCAAATAGACAAAGTAATGATAGTATAAAATCAGGCAATCAGATACCGAAGGTTGTTGTTGATCACTCTTTTTACCCATAAAAATAGTATGTAGAACTTAAGGATGTTATATGGCAGGCCATTCAAAATGGGCAAATATTAAACACCGCAAAGCCCGTCAGGATGCAGTAAGAGGTAAGATATTTACCAAGATTATTCGTGAAATCGTTTCAGCTGCCAAACAAGGCGATCCCGATCCTGACAAAAACCCACGCTTACGTGCCGTTATCGAAAAAGCCCTATCCGTCAATATGACGCGCGACACGATTAATCGTGCTGTCGACCGTGGTACAGGTGGTGGCGATAATGAGAATATGGAAGAAGTCAGTTACGAAGGCTATGGTGTTGGTGGTGTGGCTGTATTGGTCGAAACCATGACTGATAACCTTAACCGTACGGTCAGCGAAGTACGTCATGCTTTTACCAAGAATGATGGTAATCTTGGCACATCAGGCTCAGTTGCGTATTTATTCACTAAACGTGGCGAAATTACTTTTAACGATGTTAGTTTAGAAGATGAGGTCATGCTCGTTGCACTAGATGCGGGCGCCGTTGATATCGAAAACGATGGTGAAAGCTTGCTCGTTATTACTGAATGGGAAAGTTTTGGTCAAGTCCAAGATGCCCTTAATGCGGCTGGTCTTATTTCTGACAACGCCGAGGTCACTATGTCACCATCTACCACGGCTGAGATCGACAATGTCGATGATGCTGAAAAGATCATGAAGATGATTGATATGTTAGAAGATGCTGATGATGTGCAAGAGGTTTATACTAACGTGAACTTCTCTGCTGACGTCATGGCGCAACTTGAAGCATAAGCGTATTAATTTTTCAGTAAAAAGGGCCAGATACTAAAAGTATTTGGCCCTTTTTTATTAAGACAGATTTGGACTCATTTTTACGTCCAACTTCCTTCTAGTGCTAGTAAATACTCTTTTTTATCTAGCCCGCCTGTATAACCACCGAGCTTACCATCGCTTGCAATCACTCGATGACAAGGCACGATAATGCTAAAAGGGTTTTTGCTGTTAGCATTCGCAACCGCGCGAAATCCTTTTGGACTATCCACACGCTTTGCTAATGTGGCATAGCTGATGGTTTCGCCATACTCAATACCTTGTAGTGCCTGCCATACTCTTTGCTGAAACTCAGTACCCATAGAGAAATCTAAAGGCAAATCCAATGTCTTACGTTTACCATCAGCATAGTCTTTAAGTTGAAAAATCGTTTCTATTAATAACGCTTGAGCAGGTTCATTCATGCTTAGGCTATTTTTATCTATAAAGGTAAAGTCTTCATCTGTCAGTCCATAGTACTTTTTAATTTTGGGTACAGATTTTGAGCTATGCCATGAGTTACCTGCTAGCAGCCAGTTGGCTTCAACGAGCATAGGCTGACCATGCCCATTGACACGAGCAATCAGTGTTAATCGATGTGACCCAAAGGCTGCTGTGGTAACTATCATAGCGTCTACTTCCAAATTATCTCAAAAATGATTTACCAATTAAAACTGGCTCTCTTATTCTTTATCGTCGGTCTCGAACAAAGCGGCGACAAATTGTTTCGGACTAAAAGAACGCAAGTCATCAATCGACTCACCCACACCGATATAGCGGATAGGCACATCTGTCGTTTCGGCAATATTAAATACCACACCACCTTTAGCAGTACCGTCTAGCTTAGTAATAGTAATACCTGTCAGTGGCACAACTTTATTAAACAGTTCGACTTGGTTGATAGCATTTTGACCCGTGCCAGCATCTAGCACAATCATACCTTCATGCGGGGCACTTGGATCCGCTTTACGCATGACACGTACGACTTTCTCCAACTCTGCCATTAAATGTGTCTTGTTTTGCAGACGTCCCGCAGTATCGGCGATAAGCACATCGATATTTTTTGCTTTGGCTGACTGCATTGCATCAAAAATGACAGAAGCGCTGTCAGAACCATGACCTTGAGCTACCACTGGAATATGATTGCGCTCGCCCCAAATCTGTAGCTGCTCAGTAGCTGCCGCACGGAACGTATCGCCCGCTGCCAGCATGACTGATTTGCCTTCACCTTGTAGGCGCTTGGCAAGCTTACCAATCGTTGTGGTTTTCCCTACGCCATTGACCCCTACTACCAATATAACAAACGGCTTTTTGCTAGTATCAATCACCAATGGCTCAACTTTTGGTGTAAGGATATCAACCAACTCACTTTGCAATGCTTTATATAGAGAGTGTGCATAGATCAAGTCACCACGATCTGTCTGCTCGGTGAGGCTCTTGATGATACGGTTCGTCGCGTTGACGCCAATATCGGCTACCAATAGCTGATCTTCAACTTCTTCTAATAGCTCGTCATCAATCTCTTTACCACCGATTAAGATACTGACCATGCCTTCGGCTAAGTTTTTGCGTGACTTACTGAGGCCCGTTTTCATACGGTTGAACCAGCTGCCCTTTTTCTTATTTTCTTTAGTCTCTTGTGACTCTGTAGTAGGCTCTTTAGTAGTAGCTACCTGTGCGTCATTGTCAGCCACTAGGTTTACACTTGGTGTATCGCCCAATTGCTCTTGCAATGGCATAGCAGGAATGGTTGACGCAGTATTAGTTTGACTTGTAGCAGCGGCTGTCTCTGTAGCGCTCGAAAAGCTTTCAGAATTACCTTTAGGAACATTATGCTCTTCTGTCATGACAATTGGCGTCGCCAAAGCAATATTTTCTGCAGCATCATTGCTAGAGACGTCCTGGTTTACCGTACTGTCCTTCTGTGGAGCAATACTCTCTGTTTCATCAATAATGGGCACAGATTGCACTGGTAGACTGGGTAAGGTAATATCATCGTCATCTAAGTCGTCAAGACCAGCATCAAGGTTAATGACTATGCGGTTGCTATTGTTTGGGTTGTTCATAAATTTGCCCTAAAAGTTATCACGATCAACTATTTGTTTATTGTTAATGGATTTACATATTGTCATCTGGCTACAAGCGACATAATATCTAATTTTGACCTATTTTAGCATAATTCAAGTCATGCTCAGCCCTTACCCTATTAGACTATCGTCAAAATTTATCTGTTTAAAAAATCACTCGATGATTTGAGAAAGTTTTGCTTAAGGTTTGGACACAAAATTCTGACCTGTTACTTGTCAGACTTCGCCTACTCTACCAAGACTTATTCGATAAATACTTATTAGGAATCCGTTATGTCATTATTCTCTAAGCACTACAAAAAAATCAGCAGCATCAGTGTGGCGGTTTTATTAACGACGACTATATTAGTGACAGGTTGCACCACTACGCAAGAGTTTAGACCGACTGCTAGTGTTATGGTTGGTGCTCAGACCTCTTTGTAATGCCATTTATTACTATGATTAGCATTTAATTCTTCAGTTATTATTTTATATAAGTAGACCATACCATGTCATTGTCTTTACCTCTAGCAGCTGCGCCATTACGCATTGCTTGTGCCTTAGCAGTAGCAGCGTCACTTGCTGCATGTCAAACCAATACGATACCTACTAACTCTGCAACCGCGACAAGCTCAATCACAACAGATAGCTCGGCTCAAAATATGTCAGATGAAAATAAAACGAGCAAAGACACACAGCCGTCTGAGTTGACAATGGACATGTCAGGTCGACATGAATATCAGTTAGAAAACGGTCTAAAAGTCGTTATAAAAGAAGACCACCGTGCCCCAGTCGCTATGACACAAATCTGGTACCGAGTGGGCTCGGCAGATGAGCCTCTTGATAAAGGTGGTATCTCTCACTTGCTTGAGCACATGATGTTTAAGGGCACGACCAATGTCTCTAGTGATGATTATGAGCGGCTAATTGCTAAGTTTGGCGGCGTCAACAATGCCTTTACCAGCTATGACTATACGGGGTACTACGAGCTATTCCCTGCCAATCGTATGCCATTAGCGTTAGAGCTTGAAGCAGATCGCATGAAAAACCTTATATTCGATGACAAAGAATTTGCCAAAGAGCATCAAGTGGTCATGGAAGAGCGTCGCCAACGTACTGATGACAATCCCCTTGCCAAAGCGTATGAGTCATTTCGTCTGCTGGCCTTACCTGACAGCCCAAAAGGCGAATCTGTCATTGGACCTATGAACGAGCTAGAATCGATTAAACTTTCAGATCTAAAAGACTGGTATAAGACGTGGTATGCACCAAATAATGCAACGTTAGTCATTGTCGGCGACGTACAACCACAAGAAGTACTCACTCAAGTAAAACGTTACTTCGGTGATTTAGAAAAAAGCAACCTACCCAAGCGCACTTCTGTGACTCAAAAAGGCTTTCGTGGTTATCAAAAGGTAGACTCCGAGCAAGCCGTACAAGTGCCCGTTCTACTGATGGGTTACAACGTGCCAAGCCTTGCCACGGCAGGCTCAAACAATGAAAAACAAGCTTATGCCCTGTCACTTGCGCAAGATGTGCTCGATGGCGGCTTATCTGCACGCTTAGAGAGTCGACTAATACGTGAGCAAGGTCTGCTTACTACAGTTGGTACTTCTTACGACTTGTTAGATCGCGGTGATGGGCTGTTTTTGATTCAAGCAACACCGCGTGAAGGCGTCAGCTTAGAGCAAGCACAACAAGCCATAACTTCGGAAATAGAAAAGCTAAAAACCGATCCTATTGCCGATGACGAGATCAGTCGCGCCAAGACCAATACGGTTACTGGTTTGATTTATGCGCAAGACAGCATGGAAGGACAGGCACGTATGATTGGCTCGTTACAATCTATCGGTCTAGATGACAGACTGCTTGCTAAGTTACCAGCTAAGCTCGACGGTATCAGTGTGGCTGACATTCAGGCTGCTAGTAAAAAGTATTTGGTCAAAGACAACTTGACGGTGATGCATGTCGTGCCACCTAAAGACAGTAAAACCCCAGCGAAATAGTCGCTGCCTATTATCAAACGTCTCATAAAAATGGCCATAGCACCGTATTCTTAATAAGAAGAAACTCATGATTCAGAATAAATACGACTCTAAAGCAAGACAACAATCTTTTAAGACTGCTTCATCCTCTATAAGCAGCACTATCGCATCTAAAAAGCGAGCCTACCTCAGTGCTAGCGTAATTTTTGCTTTTAGCGTCTTAGCTACTACCGCGCAGGCAGATACAACAGCTGCTGAAGATTACCGCGCACCTGCTGCAGTCGATGCAAGTGCGCCAATTGCTGCCTTATCTAAACTGACCAGCTTAGATGATGACAAACCTTTAAAAGTCACCGTACCGACCATTCAACAGTTTAAGACCAAGTCTGGCGTACCTGTTATGTTTGTACAAACGACCACCTTGCCAATCGTCGATGTGGATTTGCGTTTTAATGCTGGTAGCGCGCGTGATGGTAGTATCAAAAAGGATGGTTTTGGTATTGCTAATATGACAGCGACGATGCTCGAACAGGGCTCCAAAAGTCTAGATGAGAACGCATTTACACGTGCAGTGGAAACGTTGGGCATCAATCTAAGCAGTAGCGCATATAAAGATATGTTTATTGTTTCACTGCGTAGCCTATCTGATGACAAGCATCTTCTGCCAGCCATTGACTTAATGACACAGATGGTGAGTGAACCTACCTTTGACGAGCAAGTTCTAGCTCGCAATAAAGCAAGACTGTTGGTAGGCCTGCAGCAACAAAAACAAGATCCTAATAGCTTAGCAAGTATCGCTTTCAATGATGCTCTATATGGTACTCACCCTTACGCGCATCCATCAGTCGGCACACTAGAAAGCGTTCCTACGATTGAAAAGCAACAACTGATAGACTTTAAAAACAAATATCTGGTAGCAGCAAACGCATCTGTCGCTATGACCGGCAACCTGACATTAGCACAAGCCAAAAAACTGGCAGAAGACATCACTGCTAAATTGCCTACTGGCCAAGCTGCCACTGATCTACCTGAGCCGAAACTGCTTACTCAAGCGCAGCACGTTCATATTCCATTCCCAAGCACTCAAACCACTGTACTCATGGGACAGCTGGGTAGCAAAAGGGCAACCGACCCAATAGCACAGCAGCAGCAAACCAACTTTGCTGTTGGAAACGAAGTCATGGCAGGCAGTGACTTTAATGCGCGGCTAATGACGGAGGTGAGACAAAACCTTGGCTATACTTATGGAATCTCAGGATCGATGAACCCAATGCTCTCTCGAGGTCCCTACCAGATTGGTTTTTCGACACGTAATGACAAGGCGCGTGCGGCTATTGATGCAAGCTTAGCGGTTATCAATGAGACGCTAGACAAGGGTATCACCAATGAGGAGATGCGCTTAACTACAGATAATTTGAAAAACAGCTTCCCGATGGGGTTTGCGAGCAATGCTGGTATTAATAGCTTACTTGGAATGATGAATTTTTACCAATTGCCGAATAATTACTTAGCTGACTATACCAATCGCATTGATCAAGTCACACTTTCAGAGGTCAATCAAACCATGCGAGATACGCTAAAGCCTGATAACTTTTTAATAGTTACGGTTGGGCAAGAAGATCCTTGGAAAGAAAAGAAAGTGGTAGAAAAAACCAGTAAGAAATAAATCGCTAGGAAGCAATATTAGAAATAAGCGTTATCAATCCAATGGACGTATTATAAATGGTAAAAAATACTACTCATAATATGTCCATTTAAATATTTGAACGGCTATAATCTTTAAATAAGAAGCAGAACATTCTTAATGCTTGGCATTAGGAATACTTGGCGTCAGAAATTTTTAGCGCAACATCATAGACAAAATGCTCAGGCTTATGGGTAGCCCCGTTATAGCTCAAACGGATAACATGCTTATCATAAGACGTCACTTTATAATTACCATTGGCAAAGTTATGTAGCGTCGGCACAATTAATAGCGCTTCTATTTGACGGTTATCTACTTTAACATTGAGGCGCTGACCCTCTCGCGGATATAAGAAATAATCACAGTAGTCATTTACCATGACCTCTGATATACGTTCGATAACCTGATTACCTGTTTCTTCTTGAATTAATTTTGGACAGACATCAGAGCGCTTAGAGGCTAAACGAGCGTAAGAGTTCTTGATACTATCTTCTATCTCTTTAGAGCTTTGTATATGTCTATCAGCTTTATCCGTCACTATCATATTGTTTTCAGAGGACATCTCTGTACTACACGCATTAATCAATAATACCGACATAAGTGCAGAAGTAAACAAAGCGCCATACTTATAGTTCGAGTGCAAAAAACTTTGCTTCTCGTTATTTAATTTATGATAGTTTTTCATTGTCAAGCGCTGATTTTTCATAGTTTTCGCTTAAAGTAAATTTGGTGGTTTTCTTTATAAGCCATGAAAATATAAAGGCGATTGATAACAGATATTATTAAAGCATAGTTTTTAAAGACCAAACAAATTTTTAATGAACTCATGCGTCTATCCTATGAATCCTACCAAATAATTACAAAATTATTATTTTTAGTAAACACCGGAATAGTATATATAAAAATGAATATATATCTAGCGTTATCTCGGCTAACTTTATAATTATTTGAATTCTCGATTCTTGATAAATCAATTAATAGCGGCAAGAAGAGGAACTACTAGCGTGATTGAACCCCCACTTACGATAACCATCAGTATCTAAATGAATAGCCCCTGTCGCATATAATCCTAAGCCAAAGTTATAAGGCTGTCCTTGATACTGCCAAAACTGGCATAAGCCATCATGCATGGTACTCAAGCGCCATAAATTGTCTTCGTACTCAGGTACCCAGATATCCATAGCACTTGCATTCATATGCTTACTACCGTCTGCCCCGCCTGCACAATCATTCAAACCTGGGTTACGATATACCGAACGTATCTCACTGCTGAGTGGTAAAATACCTTGGTTTTTCAACTCACTATAAAGACGTAATGTTGGTACAATGTTAGACCATAGTTCTTGAGGTGGCAGTTGATAAGGCTCATATCCGCATTTACTCCAACTACGGGCAGTCGTCAGCAGTTGAGACAATGGCGGTACATTCTGTGATCCGACTCGTGCGCTAAGATAACGCTCATACTCTGCTACTTGTCTGGCACGATAACTATTGCTATTTAACCATGCATTAAAGTCCATATTCATAGAATCGTTATAAGCACCATTATAGGTGTTGTTTGCTGTACTATAAGTAGTACCGCGTCTCACTACATTCACACGTTTGTTTTCTTCAATGGACAACCTAGCATCAATCTCGAAATCACGCTGTTTTTGTACAATCAAGTTTTGCATACTGTCGCTATTTGATGCGTTCGCACCACTCAACATGGTAACACCAGGACGCTGATTTGAGCTGTTAGTAGAGGGCGTTATATACGCATTACTGTTATTGCTTGTACTGCTACTTTGACGTATTTGAATACGGCGTTCACTATCATCACTGATGATAACGGCATGAGCACTGACACTGCCAGCACATAGGATAAGGGTGATAATAGGTTGGCAAATTTGCCTATACGCATGGATTTTTGATTTTATCATTGCAATAAACTACCGCTAAAAACGTTTTATCGATACTATCAAATTTTCAACAAGCAGGCTAAACTATCGCTTCTAATTTGAAGTCCAATATTGATAATTAACACTTATCCTTACAACTTTTATAATTGAGTGACTTTATTATTATTTGTGAATTATATAGCCATCGCGTGCTCGCATACTTTTATTAAAATCGGTAATTTTAAGTACGCTTCTCATCATTATTTATAATGAGATAATTTAGTTAGTACTTCCCTCCTACACCAATTGTTAGCCAAATTCTGCCTATGTCTTCTAACCCGCAATATCGTTTTTCACGTCAGAGCCATCATTTGGGTCAAGGTCATGCACCGACACTATGGCAACGCATTCATATCGATCCATGGTTAACTTTACTGTTATTGACGGTCTGTTGTATTGGTCTGACGATTCTATACAGCGCCGCAAGCCAAGATATTGGTATGGTCATTCGCCAAATGGTCAGTTATGGGGTTGCATTCGCTGTAATGTTTACTATGGCGCAGATACCGCCTAGTCTCTATCGTACTTTTACGCCCATATTTTATGTCTTAGGACTTATCTTATTGGTATTGGTAGATATTATTGGTGAAGTACGTATGGGTGCTCAGCGCTGGATCAATTTGCCTGGGTTCGGTAGTGTGCAGCCTTCAGAGTTCATGAAGCTGGGCATGCCAATGATGTGTGCTTGGTTTTTGTCTAAGCGTGATTTGCCACCGTCAGCATCTAGCATTGCTATTACCTTAGCATTGATCATTGTACCGGTGCTATTAATTGCTAAAGAGCCTGATCTTGGTACGTCGTTACTGGTCGCTGCTAGCGGCATATTTGTGCTTTTCTTAGCAGGCCTCTCGTGGCGATTGATTTCTGCTGCTGTAATTTTAGCTGTGCCGTTTATTGCTTTTGCTTGGAACTTTTTACTTCATGACTATCAGCGTACGCGGGTATTAACACTCCTTAATCCTGAAGCAGATGTACAAGGTGCTGGATGGAACATCATTCAATCGAAGACAGCCATTGGCTCTGGTGGTCTTACTGGAAAAGGCTATCTAGAAGGCACGCAATCACACCTACATTTCCTACCAGAAGGCCATACTGACTTTATTATTGCCGCCTTCTCCGAAGAGTTTGGTTTACTCGGTGTGATGCTACTGATGTTCATTTATTTCTGCCTTTTATCACGCGCCTTATATATCGCTTTCACTCATCCTGATGTTTATAGTAGATTGTTGGCTGGTGCTATCGCTATGTCTTTCTTTGTTTATATATTCGTCAATGTCGGCATGGTTGGCGGCATTTTGCCTGTCGTAGGTGTTCCACTACCATTTATTAGTTATGGGGGTACGGCTATCGTGACTCTGATGGCAGGATTTGGCCTACTCATGTCTATCCATACACATAAATCCGGCTAACTGGAATAAGATACTGTCTGTATAATTCGTCTTTCGAGTAAGTCGTTCTGATGATTATGGTAGTACCATTAAAATAAATTGTTTTGTACTACTAGGGCGTGTTGAACATTCATAATTTGAGCCAGATATAAGCACAAGCAAGAGCGACCGTATTTTCATAACTCTGCTT
>NZ_JADQAM010000039.1:0-29528 GCF_022129405.1 Psychrobacter sp. Ps2
GGCACGACTGGTGATTCATACGATAATGCACTGGCTGAAACGGTCAATGGACTCTATAAATCTGAGGTAATTGACTATTTAAAGGAGAACTGGACTGGTATCAATGATGTTGAACTGGCAACCCTTGAATGGGTGGATTGGTTTAATAAAATACGACTGCATAGCACGATTGGTTATGTGTCACCCTTTGAGTTTGAAAAGCGGTATTATGATAATTTAATCCTGTCAGGCATGGCTGCCTGACTCAAGTAAATCACTCTCCGATATAGTCGGGGCGGTTCAACAATTTAGTAGCGATGTATGAGAATGGGGTAGTTGTAGATCGAGATTTCTCTGAAGCTATAGAATGGTATAAGAAATCTGCTGTTTAAGGTAGCGCCACTGCTCAAAATATCTTAAAAAATATACAATGTCAGTCAGAAACCTCAATAGCATTAGCTGTTTTTTGGATGTAACTAAGGTTTTTTTCTTTATAAATGTAGTAATGTTTGAAAAATATATATATAGACCAGTAAGTTCATTACTGTCTCATCAATAAATACTGAGAGTACATTTTAAATAATAAGAAACCCGCTATCATGTGCGTGATAGCGGGTCTTTATGTTTAGGTAATAGACTTAGAAAGCAAATTAGATTGGAAAGCTAAGTTAAATAGCTCAAAAAGAAGTATCAAAAATTTTGAAAGCACTATACGCTATAACTATACAAATAATGCCCCTCATAATCCAATAAAGGTGAGTTTGCTTATCAATCAATAGTAAAATCTTCTTCTTTTCTATATTCCACTTTTCGCCTAAGCTTTTAGGTAGCATACCTTCTTTACCAAAATTATTCACTTCAGACTCGAGATGATCAAGCACAGCTTTTTGAGTAGATAATGCAAAATAGCAAATGGTCGCATATACTAGTAAAGCTAAATAGATAACTATTTCACTGCTTTTGCCTTGACCTTTTAGTATCACTGGAGCTGCTGCCGCAATAGGTAATGCAAGTATTTGTGAGAGTACCTTAGAGATACTGTCATTGACTCGGCCAATGAATTTCTCACTATTTTCCTCAAGCTTTTGAACAAACTTTTCATACTTAAAATCTTCGAGGTAATTATCGAACTGACCTTTAGCAGAGGTATAAAGGCGCTCAACATTTTCGATTACTTCACATATTCCAAGTGGTTCAGAGCCTGCCTGTATATCAAACAATACTGATGACAAAATGGACTTTCTCTCATTTGAATGTCTATTGACATCACTAACATCTAACCAGTTGCAAAAATCTTCTATGACTTTCAGCTTCTTTCCTGTATTTTGAGAAAAATCTTCCAAAATTTTCTCAAAATCAACTAGATCATTACTTACATCATAATGAAGCTCAAACGTTTGTTTTCCGACAAAAATAATTTTTCTATTAGCACTATCAAGATATGCTGACATATTTGCTAAACAGGATAGTAGTTTCTGTATAGAGTTATAAGCCTTGATAATATCAGGGGTAGTATGATCCTGAGAAAAGTAGTTAATATCTTCAATATAATATGGAGTTTTACTAATATTATTAGATGAGAGAACTCGAGGAAAATCACCTTTGATAAAGTCTTTAAATTCTTTAAAGGTTCTACCTAAATTAGGGTCTGGTTGCTTTATATCTAACTGGACAGTTGTTCCAACTACAAGAGATTTAACATCAACATCGACATGAGTATTGTCATAATTTTGATCAGATGTGATTTCTGTAATCAATGCAATATCATCATCACTATCGATACGATAGTTTACCGTTGGAGCGTGGCAAGAGCCTTCCGCTTTACGGTAAACATCAATTAGCTTTGAAAACAATTCTTGCATTTTTTACCTTTCCTACTGTCTTAGTTCTCACCACCAAATGGTTGAAGTAGTTCTGGTGGAGCATTAGTAATAGTAATGCTTCCGTTCTCAATATCGACTTCTATGTCGCCATCATTGTATGCTTCTACGTCAAAAGATAAACTCCAGTGCTTAGTCTTGTGACTATAAACTTTCAAAGATCTCAATGATCGCTTATTTGGTATAAAACCATCTGATATCTCAAAGTTATTTTCTCTACCACTTCTTTCAAAACTATCTATCAAATCTTGCGGTTCGTCTGCCCAAATCACATTCGCAAAAGTTTGAAGTATAAAAAAATCCTCATTCTCTGAAAGCTGCCTCAAGTAAGTATCTGCTCTATTTCGTAGTTGAGTCTGTTCTTCTAAATTAAGCCCTTCTTCTTCAGCAAACTTGCCTATGTATTCAATTAAGGCTTTAGTCTCTTTCTTAGCTAACAACACATCATTACAACCAAGAAACCTTTTAAAGTAGCCTGCGATTTCACCTTGTCCCTTCAAAAAGCTAATATAACGGCAATCTTCCAAGGACTCTGGATCTTGCCAATCAGTTATGTTAATTCGTCCAGCAAACCTCAAGTTCTCAAAGTTAAGAAATTCATCTTGGGTCAGATCCCAGTCTTTAGCTAACAATCCAATTTTTTCGCTTAAAATAGCGACAAGAAAATACTCTTTTTCATTATCGTTATAATGTATAAATATAACCTTTCCACCTTTAGCAAAAACCTGAGACTCACTTTCAGTTTTCAAAACATTCATAAAGCGTTCAGTGATTTGATAAAAATCGTCTACTTCATCGATATAATCTGTAAGAATGGCAGATGCTGGGTAGCTATCAGTATCCTCTTCAAAAACTCCGTAACCTTTACCAGCTTTACTAGAGTACCGCTCCATTAACTGTTTTAATAACTCATTAGTTGAGTCGGCGACAGGTAACTCATCTGGGTTTAATTCGATGGTTACATTGTCTGTAGTTCCTTGATTCTTCAATAGAGCATGATATGTTATATGGTTTATCATAATTTACCTGTGTATTTTACCTTACTGATGCAAATACTTTTGAATTAATAAGTAGTAGCACGACACTATTTGTCGCATATATAACCTGCAATGATAAATATCTATATAGTTATGAGGACATCATAACGTAATACTTAAGATTAAAAAGAAATCTTAGCGAACTAAATTTTTTAATAAAATTAAACGTAACTTTACGGTATATAGTTAAGTCTTTATAAAATCGATACAGCCCATATTATGAAATAGTTCAGGTAGATCATTCTCCATCCAACCTTGGCGTAGGAATTTAGCCTGAGCCCATTTTTTCTCGATAGGGTTAAGATCAGGGCTGTACAGTGGTAGCCATAGAATACGATGGCCATGCCTATTCAGTAATTTTTGAATACGTTTATTCTTATGAAAACGGGCATTATCCATCACGATCACGCATTTTATTTTAAGACTTGGAATAAGAGTGAACTTGCACCATTCATAAAATATATTGCCGTTGATATTCTGCTGAAAATAATCAAGCGCAAACAGAATTTTTTCATAGAGAGCGCCAATGACATTAGTACGTTTTTTTGCTTGCCAGTTGTAGCGATCAATACAAGGTTTACCAATCGGTGCATAGCCGTAAGGACGAATAGTTTCAGCCTCAAACCCCAGTATTAACCACATCACCTAAGAAAATTAAACTTAATGACTAAGCTCTATATGCTATGTAAATAGTAGCATATAGAGCTTTTTTGACCTATCAAGGCAAAGTTGATTTATTAGATATATAGATATTATTAATATTTCTAACACCATAATATTGAAGGGTCTATCATCTAATAAGTTATAGTTTAAATTGGTATTGACTCTATTCTAGCTGATTGATGTATCCGACATTAACCTTAATTTCACGACTTCATCTATATGTACTGGTCAATTAAATTTAGATAGCCTATAAAAGGTTTTAAAGAAGCGCTAAATGGTAGGTCATGAGCGGGAATTAGCAAAGTACTTCTTTACTCGAGTGCAAGATAGCATGATATGGTTCTAGTAGCTTGCAGTTTCAGCACATGCTCTTTTTCATATCATCAAACTCTGCTAATGCTTTATCAAATGCACTAATTACAAATTATATTCTATGGATGCCATCACATGTTCTAAGTCCTTAATCATAGTGCTTATAATTATGCTTCTTCAGTTTTCGACTAATTATTCCTATCAGATTTATAACTTTAAAGGTTGAGTAACGAGCTAGCCTGTTAGTCTGCTTATTGATTTGAAATATTGAATACCGCACTGGTGTTAACGATATTGAATTAGCCACGCTTGAATGGGGGAGTGGTTCAATAAAAAGCGTAAGCATAGAGCGATTGGCTATGTATCGCCATTTGAGTTTAAAAAGTAGCATTATGAGAATTTAATCTCTGCAGGAAAAGTCGTCTGACTCCAATAAAAAAACTTTCAATATTGTCGTGACGGTTCAATCTCTATAAATAATGGGAACTCTCAATGTAAAATATTGAAATATTAACTATCAGCGGGAACTATACACGTCAGAGGAATGAGATAACATTTCCCATAAACCCCTATAAATAAAGGTCTGTCACGGTATCTGAATAGTTTTTAGATGTAAATTTTTTCTAGAGTTCCCCAAGTTCCCAGTGTTTTTAGGTATAGACGCCGAATTAGTGCTGAGTATATAAGTAATATTATAGGACAGCACTGAAAATAAGATAGCGTAGTTCTGGTAGTTTACAGAATAGGAAGGATTAAGATAAAGTTAGAATAATTATTGCAGATAGAAAAACTAATTGTCTAAGATATATCTTAGACAATTAGGAGGTGCGTTTAAATGAGTGAATTAAGTGTATTTATAGTCAGTTCACAATAAAATAAATACAGCCCATATCCTGAAATAGCTTAGGCAGATTATTCTCCATCCACCCTTGGCGTAGAAACTTAGCTTGAGCCCATTTCTTTTCAATGGGGTTTAGATCAGGACTGTAGGGTGGCAGCCATAGAATACGATGACCGTGCCTGTTCAGTAGTTTTTGAATACGCTTGCTCTTATGAAAGCGGGCATTATCCATAACGATCACGCATTTAGTCTTGAGACTTGGAATTAGCGTGAACTTGCACCAGTCATAAAATATATGGCTGTTGATATTTTGTTCAAAGTAATCAAGCGCAAACAGCATCTTTTTATACAAAGCACCGATGACATTAGTGCGCTTTTTTGCTTGCCAGTTGAAGCTGTCGATACAGGGTTTGCCTATCGGTGAGTATCCGTAAGGTCTTATAGTTTCAGCCTCAAAGCCGCTTTCATCCATATACACAATGGGATAGCCTTGCTGTGTAAAGCTATCAAGCTTACTCTGATACGACGCTCTTTTTATCAGGCAGGCTTTTGGATGCTCTAAGGTCTTTTTTTTGACTGATACCTAGGCGTTTTAAAGCATTGTGCATGCCGGTCTTACTACAGTTGAATCGCCTAGCTCGCTCATATAAATAGTCATCTGGATGTTGTTCAACGTCTTTTAAGAGTGCTTCATTCGGTATTTTAGTCGGTGGTTTATTCCGGGTTTGTTTGATACTTGAATCTTTGAGCCAGCGCTGTAATGCGGTTTTGCTAATATTATAAAAAGTACAAGCCTGACGGATACTCATGTCTTTGTTTTTGACACTTTTAATCACTTGTGCTCGAAAATCTGCTGAATAGGTCATTTGTTATTCTGCCATTTCGCTTGTTTTAAAACGATTGTATCTTATTTAAAAAGAACTGACTATATACTGTGTAATGCTCAATAGCACTGCATCCAGTATATTAACTAAAAAAATATTAAAAATCATAGCGCATGATTTCACCTTTTACAGCATAAGCGCGACCATAATCAATACTTTTATTGTTTAGTTTCAGAGAACTGCGACCATCTTTATCAAAACGAAGTAGATCGTGTCTTCTAAGAATATCTAAGACCTGATTTTTACTATAGGGCAGGCATATCTCTTCGAATGTATTGATGCCAAAGAGATAGAGATCATCATCCTGCTTATAATAGCCAGATTTTTTACTTATTTTTTGAGTGCGGCTGCCCACAGTCTGGAAACGACTGCCTGCAAACTTTTCTAGATAACCAGCTATATGACCAATTATTTGGCGATCTTCTTGTTTACCATCATGCCCATAATTCTCGAGCCAATTCTCGAAGCATATTTTCCCTGCAGCTATAGCTTCTCCATCTTGCCAGCCTGTAATTCTGGCTCTGGTAGCTAGCTCTCCAGCAGCAGCCGCAACTGCAATTTTCTTGCCAACTCTATATGACTGGGATTCACTATGATCATAATCACTCATAAATTCTTCAATCAACAAGCATGCTTCCATAATTACTAGATTTTTATATCGAGTAATATAATTCAGCCAGCTCGTTCCAGCAGTGCCATGATATTGACTTGTTAATGTTGTCAACATATCTGCCTGCTTTTCAGCTGTACTGGCTAAAACCAGACTATCGAAAATACCCAATTCTTTTCCTGCATCCGCATCAATGTGGCATAAACGGACTTCCATACCAGCGTTACATTTCTTCTTAGATTGACTCATTATAGCTTTTAGTGTTTCCTCACCACTCGATAACACCATGGTCTGCCAAGTATTAACCATTCTATTACTGCCATCAGCTGTACTTCTGTTTTTACCCCTACCATTTGAAAACATATAAATCATATCATCTAAGTCTTCGTTTTTAGCCTGGCTGATTTCATCCACGATTAAACAACCATCGTTATATGTGGTTGCCAAAACCTCAGCAGCATTTTTAGTGGTATTCCAATTTTTAACATAATTTTTATCACCCCAAATGCTAGCTGCTACATCTAAGCAGACCGACTTTCCAATACTAGATTTCCCTACTAAATGAAATCCGCCTCCCTCAATGGATAAAAGTTTCAATAACGAACCAGAAAATGCGCAACTAATAGCAAAGTTTAGCCGACTTTGAGCACCTAATGGAGAACATACGTTTTCTCGCCACTCGTCGAGAGTGCCTTTTTCGCTATACCCATGATCTAAAGGTTTTTCTGGCTGATAAGTAATAGCCTCATTTGTTTCTCCATAAATCCTGTTAGGCATAACAAAGACATTACCATACCACCCAACTCTATTGGTAGAAATAAATAAGTTTTCAGTTGGATGGTTATTTAGATAGAAATCTAGAGCATTTTTTAAATGTTTCTCTGTAGAAATGACCAACCCTCTGCGAGTTAGCTCTCTTTGATACTTGCGACTGTCACCCTGGATTAATTCTAGCGGTGCTGACCAGGCATGCAAAGTTTTTGATTTGTCAAACCATTCGAGAACTATACACCAGTTTGTATGATGAGTATCTCGACTACGACCTACGACTCTAATAGGTGAACAAATCTTTTCTTTTAAAGATGACGAAGTGTTCTTATTCTCAGTAATATAGTACAGACCCTCGCTATTTTGCACGATATGGCCTCTATCATATTTCATAGGTAGCGTACTCGAAGTATCTTCTGATACAATAGTAGTCGATGATTTACTAAGGTCGTCAATCAGTAAGACTTGTTCAGCCTGTCCACTCTGCAAAGTGGGCAGGTTGTTTTTTTTCTTGATATTTTTAATATCCATGAAAAATTCCTTATTGAGGGTTTAATGGGTAAGTCCTCAGGATTTACCCCGGTTTATTGCTACTGCTTTTTCAGTCGATCAATTCTTGTAGTATGTAAATGAAAGAATTGTTTACCGTCATTAATTAATGACTAGATCTAGTGATGAGCTTATGCAAGAGGCCTACTAGACGTACACTTTTTCTCACATCTATCCAGATATTCATCTAAATGTCTGCGTCGATATATCACGTGCCCGCCGATTTTGCTGTATGTAATGGCGTCAGTTTTGTGACAGCGCATATGCTGTAAGGTGTTGACCGACTTACGCAGATAAGCCGCCGCATATTCAGGTGAAAATGGAGTGGCGGGAGAGGCATTTGCTACAGTTTCTCTCATAAACTCTAGTTCATCACTCGTGTATTCAGACCATCTTTTTTTCTTCAAAATCATAGTTTCATCTCCAAATTTATTAATATGGTTTGACGATACAATGATCAGGACTGCATGCCTATAAGTAGCAAATAAAAAAAATCATCATAAAACCTCAATATAGGCAAAAATTAGCTTTTTTCCTTATACTCATGCTTGGAATTAAATTATTTTAGATATAAATAGGAAAAAAATAGAGATTTCGAGAGCGTTTTGTTGTATGGGTTTTCTAAAAACGGTGTAACTGCTTAGAATCCAATACCCAAAGAATACGCAATCATTAATCAAACTGACACTAAAAAACTCGTTGAGAAATAGCTAGTAGCGTGAACAGCTTTGAGTGCATCAAAGACTTTCAAAATTAGCTCATGCAATCACTTATCGATACTGCTCTTGAAACTGAGATGGAATACCATCTTGGCTACCCCAAGCATGAGAAAGCATACAAGCATAATAAGCGCAATGGGCACACTAAAAAGACAATCATCAGTTATAGCGGCGTGCTTGAAATATCTACCCTAAGAGACCGTAAATGCAGCTTTGATCCTGCACTTGGCAGTAAGCATCGAACCCACATTTCAGGTACTGATGATAAAATAATAACCCACTACAGGCTTAGCCTTACGTCTTGTGCTTCGAGCAAGTGTCTCTCAGACACTTGCTAATACTCGCCCATATACAAAAGGCTATTTATATGGTTCCAGGTGTCGCTTTTGACGGTAAAAAAGAGCTGCTTGGTATGTAGTTATCATAGAATGAAGGCGATAAATATCCATATATAGTCAAGTCTTGGCGCAATAAATGAGAAGGCTTAAAGGTGAAAGGTGTTCTTTGGTTATCCCAAAGAAATTAGAAAGATCATTTATACCACCAATGTTATTGACTCTTTAAACAGTGTTATTCGTACGGTAGTGAATAAGCGTAAGGTATTCCCGTTTGATCAGGCAGCATTTAAGGTAGTCTATCTAGCAATCCAGCAGGCGTCCAAAAAATGGGTGATGCCCATCCGTAGATGGACGGCTGTTCTTAATCGCTTTATGATTGTGTTTGATGCCCGTATCAGCAAGCATTTAATCTAAACGGCAGTTATGCAGAATATGAGATATTCGTCATACTGACAAGTATGCCTGCCTCAGTTTCTTTTGATATCGCTATTATTTGGCCTTAGCTCATGCGTTTGCTCATCGTAAATATTATTGCAGTTATGCAGTTATGCAGTTATGCAGTTATGCAGTTATGCAGTTATGCAGTTATGCAGTTATGCAGTTATGCAGTTATGGTTTATAAAGGTAAGCTGGATTATTTTGACAAATCATTACATTTGTTACCTTTCGAGTTTGGAAAACGGTATCATGACTACCTTGGTTTATAAGGCACCCTTACCTGACTTAAATAAGTTAATGGCCTGTATTGTTGAGGGTGGGATTAACTAAATAGGTGATCGCAAAATGGTTAGCAGGAAAGTTTAGAAGATAATGATAAAAACTTAAATTATATTAAAGAGATTCTTATAATGGCGTACCAAACCCCTATCACCATCAAGTCAGCTATTGATAATATTAAAAAGCGCAACTATGTGCTTCCCTCTATTCAGCGTGAATTTGTTTGGGATACTGACCAAATCGAAACTTTATTCGATTCACTAATGCGAGATTATCCAATCAGCACCTTTCTATTCTGGAAAGTGAATAAAAACAAAATAGAAGATTTTCAGTTTTATGAGTTTCTAAAAAACTACCATGAAAAAGATTGCCGTCATAATCGTAAAGCAGAGTTGAGTTGTGATGAGGATATCATTGCGTTACTAGATGGTCAGCAAAGAATGACCTCGATGTATGTTGCGCTTACTGGAACGTATGCAAAGAAAATACCTTATTATCGTTGGGATAGTGCACATGCTTTTCCTGCTAAAAAACTCTATTTGAATTTATTGAAACCGTCAGAAGAACTCGAGGTCGAATACGACTTTAAATTCTTAACAGAAAATGAAGCTCAACCTAGAGATGGTTATTTTTGGTTCGAATGCGGGAAAATATTAGAAATTACTGACATGGGTAAATCATCCATGTTTTTAATGAAAAATAAATTGATGGATACCTCTATCTATAGTGAGGAAGAGTCCGAGTTTGCCATCAATACACTTAATGGTTTTTTCAATGTAATCCACCAAAAAGGTACGATTAGCTACTATCTAGAAGAAAGCGAAGAGCTCGATAAAGTTTTACAAATATTTATTAGAATCAATAGTGGTGGAACCAAGTTAAGTTACTCCGACCTTTTGTTATCCATCGCAACAGCACAGTGGAAAGAAAAGGATGCACGTGAAGTTATTCATGAGTTTGTTGATGAGATAAACATGATTGGAGATGGTTTCATTTTCAACAAAGATATTGTCTTAAAGTCATGCTTAGTATTAGCAGATTTCGATGTTAAATTTAAGGTTGATAATTTTACTAAAGAAAACATGACTGTAATTGAGCGTAATTGGGATGAAACCTCTCAGGCAATACGCTCTGCAATTCAGCTAGTATCTAAGCTTGGTTATAGTCGAGATAATTTAACGGCAACCAACACCATTATTCCGATTGCCTACTTTATTTATAAAAATAAATTTTCAGACAGTATCGTCCATTCTAGCCAGCGTGAAGACGATAGAAAGGCAATTAAAGAATGGTTAGCAAGGGTGCTATTAAAGGGTGTATTTGGTGGTCAACCTGACAGTATTTACCCAAAAATGCGTGATTTGATCAATGAAAACTTAGGTAGGTTTCCGTTACAAGAAACGATTGCACATTATAGAGGAAGCCGTAAGTCTATTAGTTTTAGTGAGGATGATATCGAAAGCTTGCTAGACCTACAGTACGGTAAAGCTAAAACCTATTGCGCTCTTACTCTTTTATACCCAGGCTTAAACTACAACTTTAAATATCATCAAGACCATATTCATCCAGCATCTTTTTTTAATAAAAGATACTTGCGAAAAATGGGGTTGAGTGAAGAGGATGTTGAAGCTTATATTACTGCATGCAATGGCTTACCGAATCTACAATTACTGCAATCGACACAAAACATCCAAAAAAGTGACAAGTCTTTAGTTGATTGGTTGTCGCTCACTTATACGTCTCTTTCTGATAAAGAG
Organism: Psychrobacter sp. Ps2; assembly: GCF_022129405.1. NCBI lineage: Bacteria > Pseudomonadati > Pseudomonadota > Gammaproteobacteria > Moraxellales > Moraxellaceae > Psychrobacter > Psychrobacter sp. Ps2. The sequence goes on from NZ_JADQAM010000039.1 coordinate 11,055, forward strand.
AGCTTTTTAAGGCAGAATTATATTGGTACTAGTGACTCTCTGAGCTTTGATGATTTCCTTGATTTTGTAGTTGCTAGACGCACAGCTTTAAAAAATCAGTTTATGAATATGCTTAATGTTAGCTCTGTTTAAATGTTATCACTTGATAAGCTTACTCAGAGACTCAGAGACTCAGTTAAAGTGAATCTTTGAGTTCAATATCTTAAAACACATTACGTCTAGACCTAATAAGTTAGGGCTATAAATAAAACCTAAATGTGAACATTTTAGGAATTAATAAGTGGAAATTAGGAAGTAATAGTCCATGAATCTAAACGAGTTAATAGCAAAGACTAGAGTATTGATAGGATACTTAGGCGAAAGCAATCAGTTCAATTGGTGGAATAGTAGTTTCTATACACCAGCTAGTATGGCTTATCTATCTCCGATATACCCAAGAACAGTATTTTTGGCCCAATACAATGGGGTTTGTAAAGCATCTAGAAAAGCACATGATGAGCACATTGGAGTGGGAAAGACCTACCATCTATATAGACTGCCTGATGCTATAGAGCGCAATGTCTTTAAATGTATTCAAGATCAAAATTTAGAAAGTTATTTAAAAGACATTATACAAAGCTCTGAGAGCGCTATTGATGCACTAAGTGAGTTAGTAAATAAAGAACTTCTGAATAAAAGTAAAGATCGAAATGAAGGGCCGACTAACATAGGTGTCTATAACGATGAAGAATTAGAAAACTCTTTATTAAAGATGATTGTTCATTATATAGATGCGTTCGAAAACAATTATAAATGTTTTCCTTATTTAAGGGAGTCGTAATGAGCTCTGAGAGTGATAAAAAGTACTATACAACTCAGCTTGGAGCTGGATTAGGACTGATTGAAGAAACAAAGATATTGCTTAACTTATATCAGCCAGGAATGACAGTCGCTGAGCTTTATGAAATTGCCTTAAGTTCGGGTTACTTCCCTTCTGTAACTGCACGGCGATTACGGAATATTATCGCAGAGTGTTTTTCTCCACGTTATATGAAGACGAATAGTGCTGCCCATTTAAAGTTACTCAGTAATACTATGTCCTCACAAAGTATCAACCAAGTTCTTCTTATTCATACTGCTCTTGCAAATCAAGTTTTAGAGGATTTTATTATAGAAGTATATTGGCAGCGCTATATAGGAGGTTATGATGAGATATCTGTTAGCGAAGCTAGAGAGTTTGTTACGAATGCAGTAAATGAAGGAAAGACGCAAAAACCATGGGCAGAATCAGTTATAAAGCGAGTATCCTCCTATGTGGTTGGGTGCTGTGCTGACTACGGGCTTTTATCTTCTGGTAGAGCTTCAAAACGAGCTATATTACCAGTAAGGATCCAGGGTGATGTCTCGTTATATTTGGCCTACTGGTTGCATCTATCTGGTTTAGGAGATAACGCTGTTATTAATCATTCAGCATGGAAGTTATTTGGTCTGGAACCGATGGATGTACGCGAAGAGTTGAAAAAAATGGCAAAAAATAATTGGTTAATTGTCCAGTCTGCTGGTGAGGTAACTCGTATAAGTTGGCAGTTCAGTACTATGGAGGAGGTAATAAATGTCATCTCTAACAAATGACTTTAAAGGCCTAATGGAAAAAGTTGAAGCAGGTAGAGAGTTTGGGCACGCCAGCTTTGAACCCATCTATTACTTGATTTTTGCTCCTAGCCAAATTTTAGATGTGAAGCGTGAGCTACCAGCGTGGATAGCGACTTTAAAAAATAAGGGCTGGGATGTCTCTGTTTTTTCTATGACTCAAGCGATCCAAGAGCTTTTTGATAGTATGCCTCCATTTATTAAGAAGACTTGGACAACTCAAGATGCTAAGTCACCTTTAGACTGGGAAAAGACGAACAAGTCACTTGCTGAGGCTGTTAATAAAAAAGGGGCTTTACAGTCTCAATTAGAAAAAAAGCTAAAAGAGTTAGAAGAAGACTCAAAAGCCATTTTGCTAATAACCGATACAGAAGCACTACATCCCTATATACGCATAGGCTCTATAGAAAGTCAGCTATATGGAAAATTTAAGGTGCCGACCATCATCTTATATCCTGGTACAAGTACGGGAAAGACACAGCTAAAGTTCTTAGGATTTTATCCAGAAGACGGCAACTACCGTTCAGAGCATCATGGTGGCTAACTAAACGAAGCCTAGAAAATCGATTATAAATGATTAATAAACTGTCCATATAAAGAGAAAAAAATGGAAATTAAGACCCTATTTGATAGTAATAAAGACATATATCGTAATATTGAAAAAGTTATCACCTATGGCGTGTCTCAAGAGGACCGTTTGCGAGCTGAGATTTCGGAGTATGTGGTTACAGACAGCATAGAAGACCAGTTCGAAAAACTGCTGAGAAAAATGCAGGATGCTATGGAAGCAGGTGGTCAAAATGAAGTGGGTGTTTGGGTATCGGGATTCTATGGTTCGGGTAAAAGTTCTTTTACCAAATACCTTGGGTTGGCTTTTGATGATAATGTCACTATTGATGGCACACCTTTTATTCAGTACTTAGAGGATCGGCTGCAAAGGGCTACGACAAAGGCATTATTGAATACCGTTGCAAAGCGATTTCCAGCAGCTGTGATGATGCTGGACTTAGCTAGTGAACAGCTGGCAGGTGCAACCATGGAGGAGGTGTCTACTGTTCTTTATTATAAGGTTTTACAGTGGGCGGGGTATTCACGAAACTTAAAAGTCGCTGCCTTTGAAAGAAAGTTGAAAAAAGATAAGCGGCATGAAGAGTTCCAGGATGTATTTAAAGAGTATACCCAAGGGCTAGAGTGGAGTGAATATCGCAATGATGAGTTAATCGTTGATAGTACCATTCCTTCTATTGCGCATCAGATGTATCCGGAGGTTTTTAAAACAGAGAGTAGCTTAAGTACAGAAGATTCAGACTTCATACGTTTTGAGAATGACCGTGTCGAAGAGATGATTGAAATTGCTAGAGAGGCTTCAGGTAAAGAACATATTATTTTTATTGTGGATGAGGTTGGTCAATACGTCGGCTCCAAGCAAGACTTAATTTTAAACTTAGATGGCTTAGCAAAAAACCTGAAAAATATTGGCGATGGCAAGGTCTGGCTAATAGGTACGGCTCAGCAAACGTTAACAGAAGACGATCCAAAAGCATCTTTAAACTCACCAGAGCTATATAAGCTTAAAGATAGGTTTCCAATCCAAATTGACTTAGAAGCCAATGATATTAAAGAAATTTGTTATAGACGCTTATTGAGTAAATCTGCGCAAGGTGAACAAACTTTAGGCGACCTGTTTGATCAACATGGTCAAGCATTACGTAATCATACTAAGCTTGAGAACACTCAAGTATATGGTACAGACTTTGATAAACAAACATTCATTAATTTATATCCATTTTTACCTGCGCACTTTGATATTTTACTACATCTTTTAGGTGCTCTTGCAAAGTCAACAGGCGGATTTGGGCTACGTTCAGCCATTAAAGTGGTTCAGGATATATTAGTAGGCAGCACTAATGAGCATATTGCTATTGCGAATCAACCAATAGGTTGGTTAGCCAGTACTGTCACTATTTATGATGCACTTAGAAAGGACATTGAGAAAGGAGCGCCTTCTCTCTATCAGTCAGTACAAAAAGTAATTATTCAGTACCCTAATTCAAAAATTCACCAAGAAGTCGCAAAAACAGTTTGTGTGCTTCAAGTGTTGGGTAATCTACCTATTACTACTCAAAATATCAGTGGTTTAATGCAGTCTAGTATTGATACCAGTCTTAATGCTGACGAAGTAAAAAAAGCCGTTAATGATTTAATCAGTAACCAATTCATACCTTTTGGTGAAAAAGAAGGGTCGTTTTGCTTTTTCAGCGAAAAACTAAACGACATAGAGCAAGACCGTGCAAACTTTGCTTTAAGGAACTCTGAATTACAACGCATTCAAAATGAGGCTCTAAAAGAAGCCTATAAACCTTTGCCGTCAGCTAAGGTGAAGGATGGGGTGTTAGTAGTATCCACTGGATTAAAATCTGTCAATTCAGATGGTAGAGAAGTTATTATATCCGGGCATGGCAGCAACGCTATACAAACTGTGGTTGAGTTGGTTGATCCTCAGCAATACGAAAATATAAAAGAGCGACTCATCGATGACAGCCGACAAAAACTAAATGAACATAATATTTATCTCATCGGCCGTAAAAAATTAGATATGCAAAACTTAGCAGCTGATGTTTTTAGATGTATGGAAGTTGCTAATAAATATCGTAATGAGCCTGACCAAGAGGTTAAAGAGTATTGTGCGAGTCAAGGAGAGATCGCCAATCGTAAGCGTAATGAATTAGAGCGATTGATTAAAGGTAGTTTACTTCAAGGCTCGTTTATCTTTAGAGGAGAAGTAGTCGCTGTAGATACGTTGAGTCAGGATTTAATTCAAGCAGCGAACAAGCACTTAGGTGGTGTTGCAGAGCAGGTATACAATCGGCATAGTGAGGCAGCACATAGAGCCCAAACTAATCTTGCTGAGAAGTTTTTGGGCGCAAACAGTTTAAGTGGTATCACAAGTGATATTGATCCTTTAGGTCTAGTGAAGCGTGAAAAAGGAACACCTACGATTAATGTCGAGCATAAAGCACTCATTAGTATCAGAGATATCATTAAGCGCCAGGGCAGCATCGAGGGCAGTCGTTTGCTAGATATATTCGCAGATGCCCCTTATGGTTGGTCGCAAGATACCATACGTTATTTGGTTGCAGCAATGCTATTGGCTGGTGAGATAAAGGTTAAATCTGCCGGTCGTGAAATTTTAGTGGCTGGGCAGCATGCTATAGATGCATTAAAAAATAATAATAGTTTTAAGAAAATAGGGATATCACTACGTGATGAGCGCCCAAGCAGGGATGTAATGGCCAAAGCTTCTGATAGGCTAACAGAGTTGAGTGGAAACTCAGTAGTGCCGTTAGAAAACGAAATTAGTAAGGCCGCTACTAAGCTTTTCCCGACGTTACAACATCAATATGCTCCTCTGGCAGGCAAGTTAACTCGTCTCAGTCTTAACGGTGTTGAGAGGCTAGAAGCTTTAGCGAATGATCTCAGAGACATCTTATCTAATGACGGTTCAGATGCGCCAACTCGGCTAGGGGCCGAAGATTCTGAGCTTTATAATAGCTTAAAGTGGGCTGCAGAGCTTGATAGAAGCTTTAAAAATGGTCTAGATGAGACACTGACGTTATTGCAGCTGCATAAAGATGGTCTGAATAACCTTCCTGATAATGGAATCCCGGGACAATTGAAGTCGGATTTAGCAGAGACGCTTGAGAGCTTGGATCAGCGTCTAATGATGCCTGATTTTTATAAGCATAGCCCTGACTTTGCTTCCGCTTTAACAGAGGTAAGAAGTAAGGTTGCGCAGACTGTTGAGCAGATGTTAAATAAACAAAGTGAAACCATAAATTCAGCAAAGCAAGATTTACGTAACGTGCCTGAATGGTCAGTATTGAATCAACAAGAGCAAGATAATGCAGTGAGTGGGCTTGATGGAGTATTCAGACCTGTATCCAAAGATATAGAGGGGTTGAAAGCGTTACTGCGACAAGACCATGACTTTAATTACTTACTGCAAGATATTAAAGCTAACGTAGTCAAAACGGTACGAAAGCGCCAGCAAGAAAAAGTAGTCGAAGAGCAAAAGATAGACTACCAAGAAGGTAGGACTGTATTGACTCGAAAGATAACTCTCAAGCCAGCTATTACTAGCATGACAGAGTTAAATCAGCTAATTAATGAGTTAAAGCGCTTGCAAGGTGAGCTACAACAGGCTCATGAGTTTGAATTAAATTTGTCTTTTGATGATACTAATGAGTAGGAGAAGGGTTTATGGCATTTGATCAAACTACTCGTAACTGCTTACAGTCTTTTGTTAGTAAAGCACGAGCTATCTTGAGTGAAGAGTTTACGCGCCAGCTGCAAGCCACATACGGATTAGATCCTAATCAAGGCACAATTGCTGATATAGAGTCATTGAGCCATTTAGATAACTATCAGCTGCAAACGGCTCATATCCTGCGTGAGACAGTGCAGCACTATATGACCACAACGGCTGGTAAGACTCAAAAAGAACAAGTCAAGCTGGTGTTAGAGCGTATTGTACGAGAGCAAGCCTTTACGGTTCTAAATCGCTTAGCTGCCCTGCGTATGGCAGAAGCGCGTGGCTTTCTACTGGAGTCGATTGGCTCTGGATATAGCTCGCAAGGGTTTCAGCTTTACCAAATGCTGGAGGACGGTAGCCATGGAGAAACAGGTGATGCATATCAAAGCTATCTGTTTAGCCTCTTTGATGAGTTCGGTCTGGATCTAGCAGTCTTGTTTGATCGCTTTAGTGTTCAAGGTCGCCTGTTTCCTCGTGAGACTGCTTTATTGCAGCTGATTGAACAAATCAATGACTACGAGATTGAGCCATTATGGGCAGAAGATGAAACTATTGGTTGGATTTATCAGTTTTGGAATGGTCGTGATGAAATAGATAAGATGCGTTCTGCTTCTCGTGCACCTCGTACGAGTAGAGAGATGGCTGTGCGTAATCAGTTCTTCACACCACGCTACGTAGTAGAGTTCTTAACTGACAATACGTTAGGGCGTATTTGGTATGAGATGACTAAAGGTAATACTACGTTGGTTGATAGCTGTCAATATCTAGTCAAACGCCCTAATGAAGTATTCTTGGTTAAAGACGAAATCAGTCCTATTCAATATGAGTCAAATCTTAATAATGAAGCAGATGCGTTGACGCAAGAAGAGATCTTGAGTCAGCCTGTTTATATTCAGCACCGACCGCTAAAAGATCCTCGTACTATCAGAATGCTAGATCCGGCATGTGGGTCTATGCATTTTGGTCTCTATGCTTTTGATTTGTTTGAGCGCATTTATCTTGAAGCGTGGCAAATTGAAACAGAACAAGGAGTAGACGTATTTGAAAAAGAAATGGAGTTGCAGTCCTTACAAAGTACCTATGGAGACTTAGATAGCTTTAAGCAGCAAATACCCAAGCTAATTATTGAACATAATATTCATGGTGTAGATATCGATCCACGAGCCGTTCAGATTGCGGGACTAAGCTTATGGCAACGCGCGCAGCGTGCTTGGCATGAGCAAGGTGTGAAGCCTAATCAGCGTCCCACGATTGTAAAATCAAATATTGTCTGTGCAGAGCCAATGCCAGGGGAGCAGGACTTACTCAAAGAGTTTACCAGCACTTTAAATCCCCCTGCATTAGGTCAGCTAGTAGAAGTTATCTTTGAAAAGATGGCGCTGGCAGGCGAGGCAGGAACGTTGTTAAAAATAGAGCAGGAAATAGAGTCTGCAATTAGCAAAGCCCGCCAGCAATGGGACAAAACTAAAGATGTTAATGGCGGCATAAGAGATCTTTTTGAAGAAGAGCTGCGAGCAGCTACTCCTCAGCAAGAGCTGGGTTTTGATCTGAGTGGCATTGATGATGAGACGTTTTGGGAAGATGCTGAGCAATTAATTTTGCAGTCACTTAAGGATTATTCGGAGCAGGCAACATCAGCAGCTGGTGAAAAAAGACTGTTTGCAGAAGATGCGGCTAAAGGCTTCGCTTTCATTGATTTAAGTCGTAAACGCTTTGATGTAGTTTTGATGAATCCTCCTTTTGGAGATGCCAGCAAAAATAGTAAGAAATATATTGATGATACTTACCCAAATTCAAAAAACAATATTTTAGCTTGTTTTATTGAACGAGGACTGGAAATGGAGTGGAAAGGCTCTAAGGTTGGAACCATAGTTAGTAGGACTTGTTACTACTTATCCTCGATGGAGGATTTTAGAAAACTTATTCTATTAGAGAGTGAGATTGATTGTCATGTGGATTTAGGGTCTAAGGTCCTAGATGCTATGGTAGAAGTTGCTTGTACTGTTTACACTAAGAAGTTACCTGATAATCTGCCCAAACCATTTATTAGATCTTTAGTAGAAAGCAATAAGCAAGAGGTGCTTTTTAATAGCATAAAGAGTATAAAAAAAGTCGATAATTTAAAATCTGTATTCTTAGTGAATCAGAATCAATTCAATCTTTTCTCAGGTAGTCCTTTTGTATATTGGATATCTAATACACTTGCTTATAAGGTTTCTAAATACAAAAACTTAAAGCCAGACTTAGCAGATATTCGTGTAGGACTTCAAACTGGAGATGACTTTAGGTTTTTAAGATTATGGTGGGAAGTTAGTAGTCAAGAAATGATATCTCTAGAAAATAAATTACTAGACAGTGATTATATAAGACAGCAGTACCTGTCAGAAGTGAATAGACGGAAGAACTGTTGGTGTTTTTATTCTAAGTTAGATAAGGCAGCTGTCTTTTATGCTCCGTTACATTTATTAGTACAATGGGGTTTTAATGGAGAACAGATTAAAGCATATCATGAAGGTAGAGGGGATTCTCCTTCAAGGTATGTACGAAGTGAGACAAGTTACTTTTTGCCAGGGTTCAGTTATATGCTCAGAAGTACTAGGTTAATTCCTTATGTGGTACCTCGAGGTGTTATACCCACTGCCGGTAGATCGCAGATATACCCTCATGTTGGATTAGAAGATGAGGCTTTGATAACTATTTCAAGTAATATTGCAAGCGCTGTTGCTAGGTTTAAAGGTGAAAACTTTGGAGGGCCTAAGTTTCAGAATTCTATGGTAGAAAGTATACCTTATCATAAAATTAATGAGCATGATAAAAGCGTAGTTCTAAAAGAAATTAATAATACGTATGAGCATAATAAGGCTTTATATCAAAATGATGAAACAAGTATCAATTATATTGGTCATGTTAAAAGAGATGAGGTTAAGGAGGTTGTAATAAGTCGTGAATCACTTATTGGTAGAGCAGCTGAAAAAATAGTATATAAAAATTATAATGTCACAGACGAAGAAATACCGGAGCTAGAGTTGGACTTGATGGAATGTATTAACTCTACAGATATGCAAGAAGTTATTGAGAGGGGTAATGGCAATTTAAATAGTATGAACGCTTTCGTTTCATGGGCCGTTGGAGTAGTGTTCGGGAGATTTAGAGATGCAATACTTTCCTCTTATAATCTTAGTTCTGAGGTTGAAGTAACACCCTTTGACGAGCTGGGAAACATGAGTCCTGCCATGAAAGACATTAATAGACCGAATAGTAATAGGTATCCAGACATTTTAGTATCAGATTTAGGTAATAAAAAAGATATAGCAATACTTATAAGCGATATCGCTGAAAGACATCAGATAAAAATAGATTGGGATATTAATTCGTGGTTAAGTAGTGGTTTTTTTGATTACCATTTAAAACAATATTCACGTAGTCGTCGCCAAGCTCCAATTTATTGGCCACTACAGACTTCATCAGGCTCGTATACCCTCTGGGTCTATTATCATCGTTTAAGCTCGCAAACGCTATACAGCTGTGTCAATGACTTTGTAGAGCCAAAGCTAGCTTTGGTGACTGAAGATTTAAATGCTTTAAGCAATAACTCTAATCGTAGCAGCATAGAAGAAAAAGAACTGACTAAACTTACTGATTTACAGAATGAGTTAAAGGACTTTCGTGATGAGCTACTGCGCTTAGCAAAAGTATGGAAACCCAATTTAAATGATGGGGTTCAGATTACAGCAGCGCCATTAGGGAAGCTATTTCAGCATACTGCTTGGCAGAAAAAGTTAAAAGAAACCTGGGAAAAGCTAGAAGAAGGTGAATATGACTGGGCGCATTTAGCAGCCAGTATGTGGCCAGAACGTGTGCTACGAAAATGCCATCAAGATAGAAGCCTTGCTATAGCACATGATGTAGAAGATATGTTTTGGCAAGAAGTAGAAGTGCCGATCATGCGTGGGAAAAAGCCCACTGGAAAGACTAAGCTAGAATGGCAGCCCATACCCGCGTCTGAAACTATGCTGAATGATATGGTTAATGAGGCTAAAGCCCGATTACAATAATTTAGTAGGCCAAGTTTATGATTTTAGTTAGTAAGCTTGGTCTGTCATAACCCAAGTTTGGCTGCTTATAAAATGTAGAAAGCTGCATGTCTTAGGATATAAATAACGTATGAATATTGAAGAGTATATTAAGCAACAAAAGCTTGAGCCCTTATTGCAAGCCAAGCAGGTATTGATAGTATATGACCCAGATCAAAGGTATCGAGAGATCTGTCTCAGTATGGCGCAAGATACGACTATCGTAGTCGATACAACTGAGTCTAGCATTATTAGTCGTGCAGCTGCCCTAGATGCGCTTAGCAAGATTGGGACAAAAGAGGTCGATGAGCTACTAGTATATGTGCCAGCCAGCCCACCATTAACTGATGAGCAGAAACAAATTGACCCATTCTCTATCTATGCAGAATGTGGTGCCATATTTCCTGATCCCAAAAAAGACAGCGATAGCTTTTTATCAATTTGCTTAACAGCTAAGCCAGATTACGCGGCTCAAATACGCAATATATTTAAAGAGGATAGCAGCCCAAGCTTTGCTGTTATTGATGCGATAGGAGGCGGGGACAGCTGGCCAAATTTGAAGTCACTATTAAATACTGATTCGGCCAATGAAATTATTCTTGCGTTACTTCATCCTAATGACATGCAAGAAGCTGCACTTAGTAATAGTGATAAAGACCCTCAAATTTGGATTAGTGAGGCTAAAAGGCTATTGAAAGCTACCATTGGTCTTAAGCTTAAAACACGCAGTAAGTCTTGGTCAGTTATATCTGATGAGCTGTGGCGTTATGTCTTATTTAGTGAGTTTGTGTTTGATTTACCAGAAGCGCTGCCTCCTAAGCTGGAGGATGTGGCTAGAGCAGATGATAATGCATTACCTACCATTGAAACGATATGTGCAAGACTTCGCAATGACATACGAACGAGAGATATCTATATAGATAAAGCTCAGGAAGTCGAAAGAGATCTAGGTCTGGCTGCTCTTTGTCAAAGTATTAGTGATCTAGGCGTAAAAGACACCTTCCCGTTTGAAGAAAGAACTTTCTTATCCACAGCGATAAGCGCCATGCAGCGACATGATATGCGGGCAGCGCGAGATATTATCTCAAGACAGTCTAATTCTGTATGGATGAGCCGGGGTGAGAGTCAGCTACAGTGGGATTTATTAAGATCTGCATTGGCCTTGTTAGAATCCTGTACTGAGTATGAAGGAATGATTCCAAGTAAGGCTCGGAATATGGATCAGCTTATCGAGCTATATACTAGCCATTTGCGTGAGGTGGATCGCCTACACCGTGAGTTCGAGCAAGCGGTAACTTTATGTAGTGGGCAAGACTTTGAAGAAATAACTAAGCCAGTTCAAGCTCAAGCTCGCCAACGATACGGTAAGCTGATGGAGAAAGTTCAATCATTATTTACTCAGTATTTACAAAATGAAGGTTGGCCTGTTTTAGGTTACCTCCCCAATACTGATGTATTTGATAAACTAGTAGCGCCAAAATTACAGCAAAATGGCTATAAAGTGGCCTATCTAATGGTTGATGCTTTACGCTATGAAATGGGAATGGCTTTAAAGGAGCAGATTGAGAACGAAGGAGCGGTTGAGATAACGACTGCATTGGCTCAATTACCCAGTATAACCTTGGTAGGAATGGCAAGCTTACTTCCTGGTGCCAGTACAGGATTTAGATTAGAAAAATCTGGAAAAGATATAGTGCCTTATATTGACGATCAAGAAGTCAAAACAGTTGAGCAACGTATGAACTTAGTACGAAAGCGCTATGGTCAACGGTTTGATGAAGGAAGGCTTGAGAAGTATGCGCGAGGTACAGGTAAGAAAGTCGATGAGAACGTTGAGCTATTTATTCTTCGGTCAGTCGAGATAGACAGTCAGTTCGAAAATCACCCTGAAACAGCACCTGATGCAGTTACTAGTGCGCTCAAAAATATCCGCACAGCCATCCTTAAATTAAAAGCGATTGGATTTAATGAAGTCATTATAGTGACTGATCATGGCTTCTTTATGAATACGCATGCAGAAGCGGGTGATACTTGTAATAAACCGCAAGGTGACTGGAAAGTAATTCATGAGCGCTGCGTATTAGGAGAGGGTGATAGTGACTTGTATCACTACCACATAAGCAGTGAGCTGGCAGGCATCAAGGGCGACTTCAAGCAAGTTGCAGGACCGCTTTCATTTGCCACTTATAAATCAGGTATGCTGTATTATCATGGTGGAGCATCACTTCAAGAGTGTGTTGTTCCTGTTATTACAGTGAAGCTTGATGGTTCAAAAGATAGCCAGGTTTCGGTGGAGAAATTCAAAGTGGCCATTAATTATAAAAATGGCGCTAAAAGAATTACCACAAGGATGCCGGTAGTAGCACTCACATTACAAACTGAAGATATGTTTTCTGTAGATGTGCAAGTAGAAGTCTTGTTAGAGGCGCATAATAAAAAAGGCGAAGTAGTTGGCGAGGCAAAAACCGGGGGTCTGGTTAATACTGCTACAGGTACCATTATGATAACACCGGACAATGAACAAAAAATAACTCTGAAAATGGATATGGAATTTGAGGGCAAGTTTATTTTAAAAGCATTTAATCCTTCTACCATGGCAGTATACGAGCAGATAGAGCTTGAAACAGATTATACGGTGTAAATTATGGATGCTTTAGACAAAAAACTAAATGAGCTTTTTGATGGCAAAGTAGTCAGAAAAGACTTGGTACATCGGATCAAAAAAGGCACGAACGTTCCTACATTTGTGCTTGAGTTTTTATTGGCACGGTATTGTGCGAGCGATGACCCAGATGAAATTAAAGCTGGCATGGAAGCCGTGTTAGAGACTTTAAATGACAATTATGTCCGGCCTAATGAGGCGAATCACGCACAGTCTAAAGTAGCTACTAAAGGTAAGTTCCGCTTTATTGATAAAGTGCATGTGAACTATATTGAAAAAGATAAGAGACACTGGGCAGCTTTAGAAAACTTTGATTCCAGAAGAATTGCTATTAGTGAAAAATATTACAAAGATCATGATCGTCTTTTACAAGGTGGGCTTTGGGCGGAAGTAACCATTGCTTACAACGACATTGAAGAAGATGATTACGCTTTTTATATTGAAGACTTACGACCGATTCAGCTCAGCCGTTTTAATTTCAACCAGTACTGTGAAGGGCGAGCTCAATGTACCCGTGATGAATGGCTCAGTTTTATATTACGGTCTGTCGGCCTAGAACCTGACAAGTTAACGCAACGGGTTAAAATGCATTTTTTAGCTCGTTTAATGCCTTTAGTGGAGCCAAACTTTAACTTCATTGAGCTTGGCCCACGAGGTACAGGTAAGTCATATTTCTTCAGTGAATTTTCACCTTACTCTACGTTAATCAGTGGTGGTCAAGCTACTAAAGCTACTCTATTTTATAATAATCAACGCAAACAAATTGGACTAGTAGGATTTTGGGATACGGTTGCTTTTGATGAAGTTGGTGGTATCAAGATTAGAGATCAAGATACTATTCAAATTATGAAAGACTTTATGGCGAATGGTCGCTTCTCTCGAGGGGTGGAAGTCATTGCAGATGCTTCAATGGCTTTTGTGGGCAATTTAGATTTATCAGTAGAGCAAATCGTAAACTCCGAAGTATATGATCTTTTTCAACCGCTACCTAAAGAGTTTGATTTGGCAATGATGGACCGTTTTGCTTGCTATTTACCAGGGTGGGAAATGCCTAAAAATAGTAGCGAGTTTTTAACAAGCAACTATGGATTTATTACAGATTATATAGCCGAAGCATTTCATTACCAGTTAAAACAGACTAATCGTTATGAAGAGGTAAGTAGCCGTATTAAATTAGGTAATGCAGTAGAAGGGCGTGATGAAAAAGGTATAAAAAAAATAGTTGCTGCATTTCTTAAGATATTACATCCAGATGGGCCCCCTAGTGATGAAGAGTTTGAAGAGTATGTGGTTTACGCCATTGAGTCTCGTCGTCGAGTAAAAGAGCAAATGAATAAGCGTAAGTCAGATGATGAGTTTGCAAAAATTAATTTATCTTATATAAACACTAAGGGCGACGAGGTTATCGTTTACTGTCCAGAATCGCGTTTTGCGCTCGCGACACAAGATCCTTATCGTAGAAATATTCATGTCGATCATGATTTAAGCTTTGGAAAACAAGCTTTATCTAGTACTAAAGAAAATAATAACCCGGTAACTATTAAAGAAGCTGTAGATAATTCAGCCATACTGAGCAGAGGAGCTGAAGTTCAAGATGCTGATCGTTTGGAAGATAAAGTAGTAGAGAAGTGCTTTGAAATTCGCTACGGTGATACTGGATATAGTTATGAATCAATAATTGGACCTTATTTGAAGGGTGTCAAATCTGTTGAAATAGATGACCCATATATTAGATCATCTCATCAGGTTCATAACTTTGTTAGGCTTTGTGAGGTTTTTGTCAAAGTACCAAGTATTAAAAAAATTGTATTAGTGACTAGTTATGATGAACAAACTGACGTCAAAGAAATATCAGATCGTTTAGGTGAACTTAAGCAAAGCCTTTTGGAGCTTGATATTGCACTTGAAGTTAAAGTTAATGAAAATTTACATGACTGTGAAATTAGATTGGATAATGACTGGATTATAAAAATTGGTAGAGGGTTAGACTTTTATCAAAAACCTGAGCTTTCGTTTGGTATTGGTAGTAATGACTTAGCTTTAAGAAAATGTTTAGAGACTGAGGTGGATATCTTTAAAAGATGAAGGCTTATCCAAGTAAAATATTGGATGAGTCGAGGTGGGTAATACTGCGCTATATATGGTTTTAGAAAAACTTTCTATCGCCCACAAGGTTTGTTTACTGTACAGCCCCGTTCATTATACTGATAACTTTTATCATCCATTAGCTGTATTATTAGCATTTAATAAATTATAAGATACCTTATGAAGTAGGTTTTTATGATATTAGAATACTAAGGCTTTCCAAGATGGTATCTATGGATTTGACAGAAGGGGTCGAATTCGTACTGAGAGTTATAAAGATAAGACGGATTAATAAAAAATATAGCTGATATAGTCAGTTCTAAATAAAATCGATACCTTAGTACCCACGTGCTACTAGTATAAATTTTCTTGTGTGCTGTTCGCAAGCGTGACAGAGGCTACAAAAAAAATGCCCCAGCAGTACTGTATCGGCCTTAAAGTGAACCAACTATATCTTGAGTTTGTTTGAAAAATTGAGATATATAATGAAAATGAATTACCATAAGAATGTTGAGCTAGCACTTACTCTTGGCTTTGAGGAAGTATGTGATGAAAAAGCTTATAGAGGAAAATATTATATAAATGATAGATTAATCTGGATTCATGATATAGAAGCACTAAAAGCTAGATTGAATTTAGAAAATAATGAAGATCTAAAGCATCTAAATTATGATGTTGAAAGTTATTATAAGTATGTCAATTATACGGATGAAATGGTAGATAAGGATTTGAGGTTAGAGTTAATTAAAGCTGCAATTTATAGTGATAGCTCTGTTCTCTCAGGTAAATTTAGTTTGCTAGAGCATAAAGATATTTTAGATGGTATGGTAGGTTTATTAAGCGAAGGCTTGGGCGAGGAAGTGCTATACGATTATGCTCATCAGATGCAAAAGAAATGAATATGATGAGTTATGATCTTTTATTTTACAAAAATTATGGATTTGATGGCTATATAGTCGATACACTTCAAAAGTGTTATAGCGCTACTGGGATGAATTTTGCGCAGCCTCTGTCAGCGTAGGCACAGCACGCAAGTAAAATTTATACCAGTAGCATATTTAAACTTATATAACATTTTTATTTTCAGCTGACTATATATCAAAACCACTATAATAAATTTTTTCAAAAGGATTTTTCTGTATGTTTGGTTTATTCAAAAAAAAAGTCAAAGTTGGAACAGTGATTACTGACAGTTTTGCTCCTAAACAGGAAGTCCATACTCAACAGGGAGTGATGAAATATTCTAAAAATATATCTAAGCTGTCTTATAAAGATTTATGTATAGAGTTCTCAAATGTCATGGCAGCCAAACATAACTTAATGATGGTACCTAGAGGTCTGAAAGATGCAGCGGAAAACCAAAAAATAGTAACTGATTTGGTAGATAAAGCCTTGATAATTTGTATTTTTAAGTTTGGACAAGAAAGAGTTTTAAGTTTTGCAAATAATGACTTAACAAGAGTAAATAAGTTAATTAATCAATGTGACCAAGAAGTAGCAGCCAATCCAGTTTGGCCAGATGAGCATGGTCTACTTCTATTTAATAAACTAGAGCAATATCTTTAGTAGCTAACTTATTGTTAAGCTATCGCCCAAGAATAGGTGCAGAGGCTTACTTCAAAACTATACCCACGAATGAACGTAATTGTTCCTTTGAGGCTAGGGCTAGCTAAATGTGTAATGAGAACATATAGGGCTTCCCTGAATTTGTATAATTATTGGCTCAAGGTGAATAGTAGTTAAATAGAGGCGGGATGCCTTCATTAATAAAAAATCCATTTCCCATAACGCGTTATGGGGATGAGAGTGCTCTTTAGAAAATTTACTGAGGAACTCGAAATTACTACATGTTACTAATGTCATAGAAAATAAAAGCTTAACGGATGCTCATGTCTTTGTTTTTAACGTTTGTAATCACTTGTGCTCGAAAGTCTGCTGAATAGGTCATGTAATCTTCTGACACTTCACTTATTTTAAAAGCATTGCATTCTATTTATAAAAGACTGACTATATTTGGTTGTTATGAGTATGCTAAGGCTAAGATTGCAAAAGCTCTTTGACAATATAGAGGCTATCAATTATGAGAGCCCAGGTATCGTACTTGCTGAATTAACTCAAACTGAAATCCCAAGAAAAGTACATAAAATAACGGAAAAACAGTTAAAAATACAGATTAAAAATAACATTGATACCATTTGTAAACTAAGTAACTTATCTTATGATAAGGTCATAAATAGTCTAATTAAAAAATATGCAAATTTGAGTATTGAAAAATCGCTATTCATTTCAACAACTACTTATGGAAAGATTATTGGTATAGACGCTAAACCTTATTTTTTTGATCATTTAATAGATTTAGGGTTTCTCAACAAAATTGATAATAAGTATGAGTTAACAAGTAAAGGTGAGTTTTTCGGTGATTATCATTGTAATGATAAGAATGAGCAGTGGGTAGTATGGAACAAAGAGCTACTCGACCCAATAATTAGACCTTTTAAAGAAAGTTTGATTTCTCATATAGATCTAAGATTGTTTCATATGACGCATATTAATAATCTAAATAAAATACTAGATAATGGACTATTTGCGCATAGCAAGATTACTAACTATCAAGATATAAGTAATTATGATGTAAACTTAAGAAGAGTGCGTAAAGAGAAACATCATAATTTCAAACTTCACGACTATGTACCATTATATTTCAATGCTAGAAATGCAATGCTTTATCAGAAGCAGAGGGAGTATCCTTGTCAAATAGTTATTCTAGAAATCGATAAGAATATTTTAAATAAAGATTATACAAAGTTTTCTAAAGGCAATGCTGCAAGAGACGACTCTGAGATTGAAACTAGTAAACATAAGCTTGCTAAATTCCCATGGTCAGATATCTATTCTGGAACATGGTCAGAAAATAATCATGTGAATATAACTAGGAAATCACTAATGATGAGTGAGTGTTTGATATATAATCATATAACTACTGAACATATAATGCGCATCCATTGTAAAGACATAGAGACCTACTCAAAATTAAAATCTACTGCTATAGATATTAATCAAGAAATAATAATAAGTCCTAATCTTTTTTTCTAAAACAAACTAATCTGTAAATTCTGAGGTTGATTAAATTTATAATCAAGAAGCTTTTCAACACTATGAGTTCCAATGCCTTTTATACTTAAAATTTGACCTACCTGATGAATCTCTTTTCTCATCATAGAATCATTTATCAGTATTAAATATTTTAGACTAATACCAGTTTTCTCGCTTAAATTTGTTAAGTTAGCTGATAGAATCCATTCTTGAATTTCTAAATAAAGCGGATCAGTAGCATTTGGGTCATATTCATAGATTTCAATATCAATATCTAAACCTGATAGATATTCTTTCATAATAGACTTTGATACGTCCTTATCTATACCTCCTTTATCTGCACCTAACAAAGGAAAGGCAACAGAAGTTATTCCTCTCTTTTTATATGTTTCCACAAAGTTTATTAATCCAACTCTCAAATATAATTCTTTTGAAGGATACCGCCAGTGATCTTTTGTTGGAAAATTTAAAACCCAAGGGCTTTGATCTTTGTATAACCAGAGCTTTCCAGGTTTCAGCAACCCTTGTTCACAAAACTCTGCATATAGTCACTGCACTACAAAAGAGTTATGTGTTGGATGAATATCATAAAACAATTTAGATAAGTCATTTTCCATCCA
>NZ_JADQAM010000047.1:0-26280 GCF_022129405.1 Psychrobacter sp. Ps2
TGGCTCGTAATTTTAAGTCGATGCTTTACCTAGCGTGCACTATCATTCATTGCAAGATGAATTGAGGACACGCCCTAAAATCTCTTCGCCGCCTGAATGTATATGATGCGGGAAGTAAGAGTTTGGCGCGTAACGCACAAGACTGGTAGCGCGAGCCTTCTCCGCACCCACACGATCAAGCATCACACGCTCCACACCATTTTGTGGTGACTTAATCCATTGATGTGCTTCAGGGGCCAGTGAAGCGCGTTGTGAAAAATCTGCGTTGATAAGCATAAAGTATTCCAAAGGTATTAAATGATTAGGGCGTACCCACAGTACCCACAATATAAAGCTGAGGATACGCCCTAGACGATAAACACAAATATATGACGTTATTACCGCACTAGAATAACTGGTGATAACGTGCTAGCGATAATTTCTGTCGTTGTACTTCCGAGAAACAATTGCTGCCATTTCGAATGTCCGTACGCACCCACCACCATAATGTCGACATTGTTCTCTACCTGAAACTTTAACAATCCGTCCACCGCATCAGAAGCAGATAAGTGATGTGCTTCAACGACAAACCCAGCATCTTCTAACTGTGCGGCGGCGGCGCTCATACTTTGCTTGGCGGCGTCGTTATGATTGCCTACCATCACGATATGGCCTTTTAGACCTTTTAATAGTGGACTTTTTGACACCATTCGTGCCGCTTTAATAGAGGTCTTGCTACCGTCAAAGGCAATCATATAGGAGCTTGGCTCTTCAAATTTCTCTGAGCAAATCAATATAGGAATATCTGACCCACGAGCGACCGTCTCGATCTGACTACCAATATTAATCCGACTGTTCTTATGATCCTCTCCGCGGCGTCCCATCACAATCGCACGATTTTCTTCTTTGAAATGCTCAATACTAGGAAGCAACTTGCCGTGGCGTTGATAAACGCGAACATTGACATCAGCGAAACTGCTTTGAATGTGGCTTTTTGCATCTTGTACCAATGCATTGCTATAGCTGTTGACGACTTTTGCTCTTTGCTCATCTAACTGGGACAATTCTTCTAACAAAAACTGGCGGCTATTTATGCCTATAGCACCTGATAAATTTCGTCTGGTCGAAGCAGGTACGGCGCTGACATGTAATAGCGCAACAGGCACGTTGAGTTTACTGGCATACCATGCTGCATAGTCACAAACCGATTCAGTCACGGCCGAGCCGTCAATACAGGCCAAAATGTGCTGTGATGTCGTCATAATCTGTCCTTAAATTTAAGTATTCAATTCTATCCAGCTTGTCAGATCTGACCAAGCGTCGCCCTCTGTCTAATATATAGATATATCCGTTGTCTTATAGCAATTATTTCATCGAAAAAATTTATCCTTTCATTTGATAATAACCAATTTGAACGGCTTCATCCAGCGATGTGTGCGACCCTTTTGCAATAATTGCAATTTGTTACTGACAGCCTTGTACTTGGCTTACCGCAGGCTGATATCTAGCTATATATAAAGTCTTATCATCGTCTGACCACATGCGCTAGCAAAGTTTGCTACAATGTATTTTTTAGCATTTATGATTTCGGTATCGTTATTTAGGTGATTGGATTATGGCAAAAAATGCCCTACAGGCTCAATTATTAAAGGCTGGATTGGTTGATAGCAAAAAGGCCAAAAAAATCAGCAAACAAACGCAACATGCCAAGCGTACTGGTGACTCAGAAAGCGTCGAAGCAAAAAAAGCGTTGGCAGAGGCGCAAGCTCAAAAGCTAGAAAAGGATCAGAAGCTTAATCAAGAAAAGCAGCGCGTATTGGAAGAGAAAGCATTAAAAGCCAATATCGTGCAAATGATTAAGCAGCATCAGATTACTGAGACAGAAGGTGAGGTTAGCTATCAGTTTGTCGATGAATCCAAAGTAAAGAAAATCGCTATCACTCAGAAACTCTACGATCAAATCGTGGCTGGCCACGTGGTTATCGCACGCTTGGAAGAAAGCTACGCGCTATTGCCTCGTCCATTGGCTGACCGTATCGATTCAAAAATGGAAGGCTTTATGGTTGTGTCTAACGACACTGCTGAGGAAGCATTGGCAGAAGACGATCCGTATGCTGCTTATGTTATTCCAGATGATTTGATGTGGTAAGGCATTATTTTACTGCTGTTGACTTTACTATAGTGTTATAAGCATCCCCTCAAAAGCCCTTTATAGAATTTACGTTCTATAAAGGGCTTTTTGCATTTATACAGGTTAGGCAAATCTTTATAGCGCAAGATAGACGTCAAATGTGTCGACAGACTCAATCAAAGGTACACAAATCGGGCTTCTTTAACCTAACATTGCTAGTTTGGTTAAAGAAAGTAACCCAGCTCCATAATTGCCAGAACATAGATACAACCAACTTGAACAGTTATTCAATAACTACTACAATGCATTTTCAGCACATATGGTGGTAATACTTTGTTTATTTTTGAGTAATCACTCAATATTATTCATACTTTACCTGTGTTTATTACCTGATAGTTCGGTGCCATCGTGCCCATTTTATTTGCTTAATTTGTTCCAATTCACTTTTGCTTTTTCTCAAAAAGAGATAATTCATGCCAAAACACTTGCCACTCTCACTATTATTTCTTCGCCTTGGTGTTTTCATCGTATTCTTCTTCTGGACACTCGACAAATTCGTAAATCCTGAGCATGCCGCCAATGTGTTTGCTAAATTCTACGCACTAGAAAACTTGGGCATCACTATTGTTTATCTGATTGGTAGCTTACAAATTATTCTTATCTTCTCGTTTGTCATGGGTCTATTCAAAAAGTGGACATATGGCATTATCTTATTACTACACGCCGCTTCTACTTTTGCCTCTTTTGGTCTTTACCTAACGCCTTTTGATAACTTATTGTTCTTTGCGGCATGGCCAATGCTGGCAGCCTGTTTGGCGCTATTCCTAATGAGAGACTATGACACCCTAACATTGGGTAAAAATACGTCTCTAGTATAAATGTTGGCAGCAGTGCTTATTGCTTCAGTCGTATAAATGTCAGACAACAAGACATAATGTATATACTATCAAGACTGCCGACTTAAATTTTTTATCGTAGTTAAGCGATTCAGACAATTCGATTTGATCGCCACGTTACTCAACTATAGTCACTTAATTTTAGTTACTTAAGTTTAGTTATTCAGACGATGAGTGTTCTACTGCTTGAGTAATAACTATGATTTTAGCCTTCGCTCCTTTATTTGGCCGGATTTTCCATGATTAAAAGAATATTTTTAATACTATTAATATTGATATTAGCGGCAAGCTTTTTTTATTTTGACCTAAATCAATTATTGACGCTTGATGGCTTAAAAGGGTCGATGGCGCAGTTTAATGAATACAAAGCGCAGTCACCGCTATTGATTATCGGTGGATTTTTCTTACTATATGTCGTCGTCACTGCCCTCTCCTTACCAGGCGCTGCGATTTTAACACTAGCCGCTGGTGCGCTATTTGGTTTGGTTCAGGGCTTACTTGTTGCCTCATTTGCATCGAGTATTGGTGCTACCATTGCCTTCTTGGCATCGCGTTATTTACTGCGTGACACCATCAAACAGCGTTTTCCTGAGCGGTTGGCAGCTATTGATGCAGGCGTCGAAAAAGAAGGTGGATTTTATTTATTTACCTTACGTCTAGTACCCATATTTCCATTCTTTTTGATTAACCTATTGATGGGTGTGACGTCTATTAAAACATGGACTTATTACTGGGTCAGTCAAATCGGTATGCTGGCTGGGACGTTTGTCTTTGTCAATGCAGGGACACAGCTGGCACAGATAGACAGCTTATCGGGTATTTTATCTTTCAACTTAATTGTCTCGTTTGCGTTATTAGGTTTCTTCCCATTAATAGCAAAAGGAGTGTTGAACATGTTTAAAAAACGCCGTGTTTATAAAAACCATACCAAACCTAAAAAGTTCGATCGCAATATGATTGTGATTGGCGCAGGCGCTGGAGGATTGGTTACAAGCTACATTGCTGCTGCCGTCAAAGCAAAAGTCACACTGATTGAAGCAGGTGAAATGGGCGGTGATTGTCTTAATTATGGCTGTGTACCTAGTAAAGCCATCATTAAGAGCGCAAAAATCGCTGACCAAATTCGTTATGGGGAAAACTACGGTCTAGAGAACACCGTACCGCAGTTTTCGTTCAAAAAAGTCATGGCACGCGTGCAGCAAGTCGTGGCTGATATCGCACCGCATGACAGTGTTGAACGTTATACCAATCTGGGCGTCGATGTGGTCAAAGGCTATGCCAAATTAGTTGACCCGTGGACAGTAGAGATTCAACTGAATGACGGCGGCATGCAGACCCTAACAGCACGCACCATCGTTATCGCTACTGGCGCTCGCCCATTTGTACCGCCTCTACCAGGTATAGAAGAAACTGGCTACGTAACCAGTGACACGCTATGGACTAAGTTTGCTGAGCTAGAAGAAGCCCCGGAGAAGCTCGTCGTACTGGGCGGTGGCCCCATCGGTAGCGAGCTTGCGCAAAGCTTTGCTCGGCTGGGTTCTAATGTGACGCAAATTGAGATGAGCGATCGCATTATGGGCAAAGAAGACCTTGAAGTGTCTACCTTTGCTCACCAATCGCTTACTGATAGCGGTGTTAATATTTTGACCTCACATCAAGCAATGCGCTGCGAGATGCGTGATGGCAAAAAATACATTATCGTCAAACACAATGAAACAGAAATCGATATCGAGTATGATGAGCTACTTTGTGCCGTTGGTCGTAGCGCACGCCTTGAAGGCTATGGTTTAGAGACACTAGGTATCGAAACCAATCGTACTATCGTGACCAACGAATATCTCGAGACGTTATATCCTAATATTTTTGCTGCAGGCGATATCGTTGGCCCATACCAGTTTACTCATGTCGCTGCCCATCAGGGTTGGTACGCCGCCGTAAATGGCTTATTTGGCAATTTGAAAAAGTTTAAAGTAGATTATCGCGTCATTCCGTGGGTTACTTTTATCGACCCAGAAGTCGCTCGTGTCGGTATCAACGAGCAAGAAGCCATTGATAAAGGCATCGATTACGAGATTACTCGTTTTGAGTTTGAAGAGTTAGATCGCGCCATTACAGATAGCGCGGCTAAAGGCTTTATCAAAGTCATCACGCCAAAAGGTAAAGACAAAATATTGGGGGTTACGGTGGTTTCTGAACATGCAGGCGACCTAATCGCTGAGTTTGTATTAGCAATGAAACATGGTCTGGGTCTTAATAAAATATTGGGCACCATTCATAGCTACCCTACTTGGGCAGAAGGTAACAAATACGCCGCTGGTGAGTGGAAACGTGCTCACGCCCCTGAGACCGTATTAAGTTGGTTAGAAAAATACCATACTTGGCGTCGCGGTTAATTAATGGCAGTTTGCTGATCAACGTCATTAAATGATGCAATTAGCAGCAAAGTGCTAAAAGACTCTAATAAAGCTGGTTTAGATTTTGTGATATCTGTTTGGTTTGACATGGCAGACTATGAAATCTTTACCAGCTTTACTAACATTTAAATCATAACGGAAACTTGAATGCGCGTTATTACCGCTTTACCGATGCTCAAACGTCTTACGCGATACAGCACCTACGCTATGGTGATGAGCATTTGTATTGGTATATCAGCAAGCACCGCATCGCCAACTACTGCCAATATTAACCAAGACCTATCACCTTGGCAGCAGATAGAAGCCCAAGGTAGCAATCAAGACGTTTATTTCTATGCATGGGGCGGTGATCCGCAAATTAACGCCTATCTACAATGGGTCGCCGATCAAGTCGATGATAAATATAATATCAACTTAGTCCATGTCAAATTGAGCGATACCAGCGAAGCAGTCAGTCGGGTACTCGCAGAAAAATCCGCTCACAATGACGATCAAGGCAGTGTTGATTTGGTCTGGATCAATGGTGCTAACTTTGCCACCATGAGTGAGAACTCATTGCTACTTAAGCAATGGGCGAACAAGCTGCCCAATTTTGCGTTGACTGATCCGGACAATAATCCAACCGTAAATTTCGATTTTGGTGTGCCGACCAACGGTATGGAAGCACCCTGGGGACAAGCCTCTCTGACGTTTTATTACGACAGCTTATCAACCAGTAAACCGCCAACGACTCTAAATGAGCTAACCGCTTGGACAGCAAAAAATCCTGGTCGTTTTAGCTACCCCAAACCGCCTGACTTTTTGGGTATGAGTTTCTTAAAGTACCTTCTAGTCATGCTGCATGAACAACAAGATGCTCAAATGGGTAAGAACATTAGCGCACAGCTCAACTTGCCTGCCACCAAAGAAAACACCGTGCTCGTATTAGATCCACTATGGGCGTTTTTGGATGACTTTCATCCAACCTTATGGCGTAATGGCGAGCAGTTTGTACAGACAGGTGCGCAGATGCGGCGCTTGGTCGATGATACGGAGCTGAGTCTCGCCTTTACCTTTTCAGCACCAGAAGTTCCTGCAGCCGTGCAGCGCTATGACTTACCTCAGAGCATTCGCAGCTATGCCATGAGTGACGGCAGCTTAAGTAATACTCATTTTGTCGCCATTCCTTATAACGCTAGCCATCCTCAGGCGGCACAATTAGTAGCCAACTTCTTAATGAGTCCAGAAGCCCAAGCAAAAAAACAAACCCCTTCGGTATGGGGTGACAAAAGCGTACTGGTTCAATCTACACTTAGCCCTGCACAACAAGCATTATTCAAAACCAAGCAGCCCCATCCAAGCGCCCTGCCCTTTGATAGTGTCAAACGCACGGTAAGCGAGCCACATCCAAGTTGGGTAGAGGCCATCCAGCAAGGCTGGCAAGCACGTTATGGGGTGAGTCCATGAGCCAAGGTTTTGATAAAATAACGAAAAAAGGTGATAGCCCTAAACCTGTTACGCTTGAGAAAACAGACCTGTTTACGCGTATCGTGTCTTTTAGTCCCAAACTTTTAATTCTCATATTAATACTACCCGTACTCTGTGGCCTCATCTGTGTACTGCTGCCCGCCCTGAGCTGGCTTCCTGCCCTAGAAAAAACAACCTTGAACCTGCAAGGATTTACAGACCTGTGGCAAACGCCTGGTATCACGCAGATGGCTGCATTAAGTCTCGCTACGGGACTTATCAGCACCCTACTTGCTTTTGTCATTGCCCTGATGATATTGGCCGCGTTTTTTAACAGTGTTTGGTTGCAGCGTATTGAGCATTTATTAAGCCCTATCTTAGTCATTCCTCATGCAGCTGCAGCCATTGCCGTTGGGTTTTTGATTGCGCCGTCAGGTATGTTTGCACGGCTTATCTCTCCGTGGCTAACTGGTTGGGAGATGGCACCTGATGGTATGTTTCCGCATGATCCGTACGGTATCAGCATCATCTTGGGTTTAACTTTAAAAGAGCTGCCGTTTCTATTATTAATGGCTTTAGGCGCCCTGGCTCAGCCTGAACTTGGCAAAAAACTACGTCAACAGTATACCGTTGCGCTCAATCTTGGTTATTACCCAATTACTGCTTTTTTTAAGGCGGTCTTGCCTCTGTTATATCCTTTTCTACGTTTACCGATTTTGGCAGTGCTTGCCTATGCCAGTGCGAGCGTTGAGATGCCGTTGATATTAGGTCCTAATACACCGCCAACACTTGCTGTCTCTATCATACAATGGTTCAACGATGTCGATCTTACCCTACGTATCAAAGCATCAGCAGGGGCATTATTACAGCTTGTACTGACAGCAGGTTTAGTCGCCTTTTGGCTGGGCGGCGAAAAAGCTATCAAAGCCATGTTTAATGTTTCGTCAATCAATGGCAAGCGTCATTATGCAGATACTATCTGGCAAAAAGTCACCGCTATACTTACCGTAGGTGTGATTGGCTTTATGCTCATGTCACTCGCTGGCCTTGTATTATGGGCATTTGCAGGATTTTGGCGGTTTCCAGCGATGCTACCAGAGCAATTCGTGCTACTACATTTTCAAAGTGCCTTTACTCAAATGAGCACACCATTGGTCAATACGCTTAGCATTGGGGCCGTCAGTACTGCCTTTGCTGTTTTTCTGACTTTGCTATGCTTGGAAGCTGAGCAATTGAGTGCTAAACCACTGTCACACTTCACCAGTTTTATTATTTACTTACCGCTCTTGGTACCAAGTATCGCGTTTCTATTCGGCTTAGTATGGTTACAGCAGTTGGCCAATTATCAATCAGAATTTTTTAATGTGGCGTTTGCCCATCTTTTATTCGTGCTACCGTACGTGTTTTTATCACTGGCCAGTAGTTATCGACGCTTAGACTCACGTTTCGCTCATGTGGCCGCCAGCCTTGGCGCTGCTCCTATTAAGATATTCTTTCAGATAAAGCTGCCGCAGCTATTTGCTCCTATTTTAATTGCCATTGCTCTAGGTCTAGCAATCAGCTTTGGTCAGTATTTGCCAACTCTATTGGCGGGTGGCGGACGTATTGCCACTATCACAACAGAAGCGGTGACACTGGCGAACGGAGCCAGTAGGCGCACTAGTGCCGTCTATGCCATCATGCAAATGGCGCTACCGCTCATCGGTTTTATAGTGGCTTGGATGCTACCTAAATACTTCTTTAGAAGTGGTGCACGGTAGCAGGCTGATCATGAACAAAAGCATTTATGAAAATACCAGCTGTAAAAAATCAGTTGCTAACAATATCAAACATTCAAATAATCAGTCGTAAAAAACGCAAACAAAGGGTTCCTGATGCCATCATCTCTACAGATAAAAGACTTACAGCTGTTTCGTCAAAACGAGCAATTATTGAGTATCAATGAGCACATCGCTGGTGGCGACATCCTAACCGTGATGGGCCCTTCTGGTAGTGGCAAGTCCAGTCTACTAAACTGGTTAACAGGCACTTTGGCGAGCGATTTTACCGCGACGGGTACTGTCTGGTTAAACGATAAAAATGTGACTCACCTGCCAGCCCATTTGCGCCGTATTGGTGTGCTGTATCAAGATGCACTGCTGTTTTCACACCTATCAGTCGCGGGCAACATTGCTTTTGCTATGCCAAAAGGAAATAAGAGACAGCGAGTTGAAAAAATAGCGCAGTCTTTAGCGCAAGTGGGCTTAGAAGGGATGGGAGATCGTCATCCTGATAACCTATCAGGTGGTCAACAAGCACGTGTCGCCCTACTACGTACGCTACTGAGTGAGCCCAAAGCGATACTACTTGATGAGCCGTTTAGCAAACTTGATACTCAATTGAGAATGGATACGCGGCAATTGGTATTCGATCAGATTCGTACTCATAAGTTGCCTGCTATTATGGTCACGCACGACCAAAGTGACGCTGAAGCAGCCAATGGCAAAGTTATTTATGTAGGACAATAGTTTTGGACATCAGAGTCAAACACTCAGCCAAAATGACAAAGAAAGCAAAAAAAGGCAGCTCGCATGTTAGACAAGTTTATTACGCCCGTCATCAAGCCGTTGCTAACCCCAATAGTAGCGACATTGCATAAGCTCGGTATTACGGCTGATCAGCTTACGGTAGCTGGGTTTTTGATTGGTATGTTGGCATTACCACTACTCGCGTTTGAGCTATGGTATGGCGCACTGGCAGCGATAATATTGAATCGTATCTTTGATGGGCTGGATGGCGCAATGGCACGCTATGCCCAGCAAAGCTCAAGCGCAGGCGGTTATTTAGATATCACCCTCGATTTTTTGTTTTATGCCGCTGTGCCACTAGGGTTTATTTTGGCAAATCCTGAACAAAATGCTATTGCAGGTGCCTTGTTATTAGCGGCATTTATTGGGACAGGTTCGAGCTTTTTGGCTTTTGCGATTTCTGCGGAAAAGTTTCAATTAGACAAGCCACAGTTTAAATATAAGAGCTTTTATTATCTTAATGGTCTTACAGAAGGCACCGAGACTATTGCTCTATTTATTGCTTTCTGTATTTGGCCGCAGCATTTTGTGCTACTTGCTGGTATCTTTGCTACTGCCTGCGCTGTTACTATTTTTACTCGTATACATGGTGGGTATCATACCCTCAAGCAGCTCGAATCTACCAAGTAAACGTCTGAAGATATACACTATATTGAAACCCAGCAATGAACCTCTAAGCATTTACTGAATCATCTAGTCGCAGTGCTTCTATAGATAAGGCCATATCTTCAGCAAGAGCGTGTACCGTTGAGCTCTCTATATCACGCTGTGCAAAGGCACGCAGCCCCATGACTTCTGCTTGTAGGCGACGGCCAAGTCTAACCGGATCAAGCTCACTATCCATCTCACCGACATTCTGCGCTTCCTTAAAGCATTCTATAAATCGCGTCTCCATACCTGCCAGCAGCATCTCCACCTTGGTTAACGCTGTCTGCTCACGCGCACCTAGCTCTAGTAAGCTTTTGACCAACATACAGGCTCGGCTCGGTAATGCTTTGTCACGAATCCCGCCAAGCTGACGTATATAAGCTGCTAGTCCCAATAAATGCGTTTCATGATGGCTCAACACTCGCTCAAGCTCAGTCAATCCTAGACGCGCATAGTATTCTAGCGCTTCTTGAAACAAACCTTCTTTATTACCAAAAGCGGCATAGATACTGCCTGGGCGCATATCGAGTGCTTGCTCGATGTCTTTTAGAGAAGTAGCATGAAAGCCCTTTTGCCAAAAAAGCTGTAGCGCACGCTCCAAGGCATCATGACGGTTGTAAAGTGCGGTGCGTGACATAATGTGCCCCATTTAAAAAGCCGTGACCTCATATAAAAATGGGCACGGCTATAAAACTTGAATGATTGCTCAATTTTATCCTGAATGGGTGCGACAGTAAAGTTAATATAAGAAACGGTCTGGTAAACAAACGTAATGCTAGAGCGTGACCTAGCTATCAACAATCATTCCACAATAATTCAACAGTCATGCTGATAGCTAGTAAACAACCTCTACAGTGGCTAATGACAATCTAATTGAAATCCAATTAATCGGTCAGTAATACGTGTTTGCTCTTCTGATAAGCGGACAAACCATCACCGCCCAACTCACGGCCGATACCACTGTGTTTGAACCCGCCCCACCCTGCTTCTGGCAGTACGATTTGTTGCTCGTTAATCCAGATATGCCCGGCTTTGATTTGTAGCGCCATCTCAAGCGCGGCAGTTTCATCGGGGCTCACGATGGTTGCTGCTAGAGCAAACTTGCTATCATTAGCTAGACGGATAGCCTCTGCGTCGTCAGTAAAGGTTGCACAGACTAATACAGGTCCAAACACTTCCTCCATCCATAATTGACTGGTCGTTGGCACATTCGTATAGACAGTTGGCATCGTAAAATAGCCAGATGCTTCTAATAACTCACCGCCGGTTAAGCAATTTAGATTTTCAGCTGTCGCAATATCAAAGAATTTCTTAACTTGGTTCAATTGCTGCTCACTAACCAATGGACCCATTTGCGTCTCTGTCGCAAAACCATCACCAATCTGCAAACTTTCCGTTTTTGCTTTTAACGTGTCAAACAGCTGCCCAGCGATATCTTGATGTACAACCAAACGCGACGTGGCCGAGCATATCTGACCTGCATTGGTAAATATACCGCCAATGATTAAATCACAAGCGTAATCAATATCAGCATCTGCACAGACCACAATAGCAGACTTACCACCCAACTCTAGGCTAATGTCTTTGATGCCTTTTGCTGCTTGAACCATCACCTTTTCGCCGACTACATTACTACCAGTAAACGATACTTTGTCAATCAGCGGATGACTGGTCATAGCAGCACCGACTTCGGCAGCACCCGGTAAAATATTAACCACCCCTTTTGGCAAACCTATCTCAGATAAGATATTACCTAGCATAAGCTCTGGTAATAATGTCACCTCAGACGGTTTTAATAGTACGGTACAACCTGCCGCTAGCGCAGGTGCCAGCTTCCAAGAAGTCGTTACCATTGGGAAATTCCAAGGGGTAATCAGCGCACAAATACCTACTGGCGAGTATGTCTTTAACAAACGAATACCCGACTCAAGCGTTGAGACCTTAGACCACGTTGCCTGCTCCGTGATGAGATTGGCATAATAACGATAGCAAGCGATAGCATCACCGACGTCTATCTTTGCTTCTTCAATTGGCTTACCGTTGTTTAATACAGACAGTCCAACCAAGGTATCGAATTGCTGTTCCATAGACTCTGCAATCGCATTTAGATAGCGGGCACGCTCGGTCACCGTGGTCTGTGACCAGCTAGCAAAGGCTTCATCAGCCGCTGCAATTGCCTGCTCTACATGGGCACTGGTACATAAGCGTGTCGTTGCAATCACCTCGCCTGAATTTGGATCATACAACGCATGGTTATTTGTATTATCAAAGCTTGCATCACCAGAATCGGTCACAGGTGCTGCAATCGTAACCCAATCACTATTGATATAAGCGGCATTTAATACAACTTCGTTTTGAGCCGTTTGTAGCGCAGTTTCTCTGGTTAAGTCTGTAGAGTTCAGCATTTCCATAATGGTCAATCGCCTTATATTTTTGATCAAATTGTCTTTATGTGCGTAACGTCCGTAATGTAACTGGCTAAATGGTCGGTTTAACTGACTACAGAAAAACCGACCATTTGCATATTACTTTCAGGCTAGATGCCTTGTGAATACTAGACACGCCACTAATACAGTAGATGCGCCACAGACGTAATTACTACCAAGCTGATAAGCGTACGAAGGATAAAGATTAAAAATAGCTCTAATACATTTAGCTTAATATTTGACTTCAAAATCAGCGCACCGACTTCAGACATATAGATAATCTGAGTAATTGAGGCCGCACCAACGATGAATCGTGTCATCTCACTTTCAATGCTTTTGCCAACCAATGCTGGCAAGTACATATCTGCAAAGCCCATAATCATTGCAGGTGCAGCTTTTGCCGCTTCTGGAATCTGTAACCACTCAAGTAGTGGTACAAGTGGTGTCGCAAGCCAATTAAAGACTGGCGTGTATTCTGCTAGGCCAAGACCGATGGTACCAATCGCAAAGATAACAGGAATCAGTCCAAAATAGATATCAAACAGATTTTGTACGCTGCGTTTGAACACTTTACCTAAGCTTGGCATAGAATGCGCGCGAGTAACCGCACGATTGACTGCCCACTTATACGCTGTATATTCAGCAGGGATGCCTTCATCTAGCATGCTTTTGCCAGAATGATAAGTATCAGGCTTAAGTGATAATGGTGGTATACGCGGCATAATAATCGCAGCAATAAAACCGGTTAGCGCAATGGTCAGATAAAAGAAGACGAAGTTATTGTCTACGCCGATGGTTTTGGCAACTACATAGGTAAAGGCAATAGAAGTGACTGAAAATGTGGTCGCAATAATGGCGGCTTCACGCTGACTGTAAAAGCTTTTATCATACTCTTGCATAGTGACTAGCAAGCCGATAGACGCGGCACCAAACCAAGAAGACATTGCATCGACAGCAGAACGACCAGGTAGTTTGAAAAGCTTGATAAATACTTTACTGGCTAAAGTGCCCAAAAATTCCATCAAGCCAAAATCAGTCAAAAATGGCAGCGATAAAATGGCGAAGAAAAACAACGGAATCAGAATAGGAATCAAATCTTCGAAGATGACGCCGCCCGTATTACGATTGATAATAAACTCGGGGCCGACTTGCAGGAAAATCATCCAAACAAACAACATACCTAAAAAACGCGTGGACAGCCAAAACCAATCAACATCAAAAAGCTTTTTTACCAGTGAATCTTCATGCAAATTAGGCTTTAACGCTTTGACTGCCAGTGCACCAAGAGCGGAGATAGTCACTATCGCCATAGCAATATAGGCTACCAATCCACCTAACACGGACTGTAGCGTATCGGTCAACACACCTAATAAAATTGTGACTTTACCATCCCACTCAAACGGTATGATAAACAGCGCGATACCTAGTGCTGAAAACAATAGGAACTTCCACATTGCTGCACGCCACTGTCCTGCTTTTGGCGTTTCTGGATCAACCGTATTATTCCCTAAAATCGGCTGCTGCGACTTATCCATATAACTCGTCATTTAATTTCTCCTTAATGGGCGATGATTGCCAGTTTTTCCATTTCCCTGTCTGACCAATACCTGGGTTAAGCGAATTGGTTGGATCCAGTTTTTTATAAAAATAATGTAGCTCAGTTTTAGCAGGATACACATGCCCCACATTGTGCTCAGCAGGATACTCAATATGACGTTGGTCATAAAATACCAGCAGCTCATCCTTGAATTGCTTGGCATTGGTCTTAGGTTTCAATAAATAGTCTTGGTGCATGACATAACAGAAAAAATGCCCCAAATAAAAAGTTTTGCTGACTTGTTCTTGCAAATATTCAGGTAGAGTCTCGTCCCAATCTACGGCATTTCTAGGTAAGGCAATGTCGGTCGATAGCAGCTCGCCAAATTTGTCTTGATTTAAATTGTGATAACGAAACATAGCAGCGGTTGCGGCACTGCGAAATATCAATAATGATTGCGATTCAAGCTCTGTGCATACATGCAGTGCACCTTGATATTGCTGTAGATGATTTTGCAAAAAATCCTGTGCAGTGGCGATATTGTTGCCATCATTTTTATTAGAATCTTTATCTGAATTTTTATTGGTGCCATTATCAGAGTCGTTATCAAAACCATCTGCGACTTTGATAATCAAATGGTATTTATATGAGAGTGCCTGCGTGGTCAAAGTGGCTGGTAATGACGGCGGCATAAACCTAGATGTCATCTGTAATATCCGATCTGGCAGCGTCTTTGGAAGATGCCATTTATCCAGATAGTAGCCAGTCTTTGCTTGCAGTCGATACAGCGACCCTATCTTGCTGGCAGGAAGCTTACGCATACTCAGACAAGTGTCTCGACCATAGTGCATCGTGATGTCGTTATAGTCTTTGTGCATATACTCAGCCAACACGGGCAATTTCAACTCGCTTTTTAACCATTGTTTTCTGAGTGTGGTTAAAGTATCAGCGTCGTTGGTCGAGATATAAAATGTTTGCTCGTGTTTGGGATTGGCAAAGGTCGCTACCCTCACCGCAAATACAATGACCTTTCCAGCTGAACCAGATGCTTCGTACAGACCGTTGGGATCATTGTTAAATCTAGCAGGTGTCTCTGCCTCACAATCACGTACTTTGTGCTGATAATGCTGATTAGTGCAAACTTTACTATCACTCGTACTATTTGAGGCTTTATTAAACGTGCCAACTTGTAGGTTCTCTAGCATTTCCTCTGGATGCGACCCCAAATCTAGTCCCAGATGATTGATTAACTCAAACTGACCTAAGCTGTTACGTCTGGCAAATAACGCCATCTCAGTATAGGCAGGGCCACGCTGCACTAGCATCCCGCCCGAGCTGTTACAGATGCCGCCTATCACTGATGCACCTACGCAACTAGAACCCAGCACTGAATGCGGCTCACGCCCTAATGGCGCAAGGGTAGACTCTAATTGCTGCAAAGTAGCGGCTGGCAAAGCAACCAGTTCTGCTGCATCGTTGAGTAAATGCACACCGGCTAGTAACTGCATAGAGATTACGACTAATGGCCTGTCATAATCTCCATTCGGAGTTGAGCCACCTGTCAGGCCTGTATTGGCCGCTTGAGCAATGATAATTACATCGGCAGCGGCACAGATATTAATGACGCGCCATAGTGCCACAAGAGAGTGCGGTATCACAACTGCGACGGTAGCGTCTGTGATAGTCTCAATTGCACCTTGTACATAAGACTGCTGTTGGCTAGGTTTTGTCAATACATTGGTCGTACCAACGACAGCAGCAAGCTCCATCAACATACGCGGCATTTGCTCATGTCTACTTCCTGACATTTCTCTAGCATTGGGCGTCATGAACGTGCTTCCTTGCGTAACCAGCGTTTGTCATTTTTTTGTCGTTTTTTAGAACTGTGACTATCAGTCTCGTGATTATCCGTGGCATTAGCGCCAGTATTACTGTTAACTAAAATACGTCACTGTCTTGGCCATTTCTTTTAGAAAGTCGTCCGCTTCATCAATCTCATAAATGATTGGTTGTTTACCCTTCGTGTCTACCTTTAATGCGTCTAGCAATTGCTGCTTATCGGTGATTCTGCGATAGCCAGCGCCAAACCCTGCTGCTAATGGCTCAAAGTTTGGCGTTTTGATGTTGACGCCAATTAGTGGTAAACCGCCCTCTTCCATGTAACGACGAATCTCACCGTAGCCTTGATTGTTCCATAGCAATATGATCAATGGTAGCTCAAGCTCAGCGGCACAAATGAGCTCAGCAATCGTAAATTGAATACCACCATCACCCATTAGACTGACCACTGGTAGATTTGAGCCAACCATCGCACCAATCGCCGCAGGCAACCCATAGCCTAGCGTGCCAAAACCTGTCGATGAATTAAACCACTTACGAGTACCCGATGCCTCAAAGCCAAGGTTGCCGCTATAGACAGGCTGGGTTGAATCACCAACGAAAATGACGTCTTCTACTTCATCTCTAATCAGCTTCAGTAAAGCATTTTGACCCGCAAAGTCTGTCGTTACATCCTGCAAAATAGCCTGCTTTGCCTCATTTACTCGTGACAGCGCTTGATGATTAAGTGGCTGATTATTTAACTCTTGATCTTCTAACAGTCGGCACAATCCACTGATCGCCATTTGGGCATCGGACAATACAGCAATGTCGGCGATAAAGGGACGCTGCAATTGCTGAGCATCGCAGTCGATACGTACCAGCGTGCCATTTATCTTGAATTCACCGTTAAAAAACACATCATAGTCAGTCTCACCAAGCTCAGTACCAATCGCTAACACCCAGTCTGCTTCTGTAATTACAGCGCGGCCTGCGTCT
Organism: Psychrobacter sp. Ps2; assembly: GCF_022129405.1. Lineage (NCBI taxonomy): Bacteria > Pseudomonadati > Pseudomonadota > Gammaproteobacteria > Moraxellales > Moraxellaceae > Psychrobacter > Psychrobacter sp. Ps2. The sequence continues at coordinate 16,862 of NZ_JADQAM010000047.1, forward strand.
AATGACTGGTTGCTACCCAAACTTAATGGATGACCAGGTGGTAGTAGACCTTTGGCATTGATGGTCAAAAATGTTGGTGCATCGATCAGCTCTGCCAATCGTTGTGCATCGTGGTCGACATCGACACAGCCGCCACCATAGAGTATTACAGGGTTTTTCGCGGTTTTTAATGACTGTACGATTAGGTCTAATTGCGTAGGATTCGGCAGTGGTCTTGTGACCTGTGGTAGGCTCAAGCTGTTTATACCAGCTTCGCTATTTACTACAGCATTTAAATTAGGCGGCTTAGCAACATGGCTGGCATCAGCGGTGATGACATCAATTGGCAATTGAATATGAACTGGTCCGGGACGTGCACCATTAAATAAAGCAAAAGCTTCTGCGATGACTTTCGGTAGCGATTCAGGCTGCCAGATGGTTTTACTAGTGAGTGCTACTTTACTGACCATGCCCTGCTGATCATGCAACTCATGCAAGTGCCCTTCACCGCTGCCAGTGTCTTTGACTTTATTGACACTAGAGATGACCAACATCGGTATCGAATCAGCCAATGCTTGTGCCATCGCCGTCATGATATTGGTCATGCCAGGGCCAGTGATAATAAAACACACGCCAATCTTGCCAGAAGCACGGTAGTAGCCATCAGCCATAAACCCAGCGCCTTGCTCATGACGCGGTGTCACATGACGGATATTGGTATTTGGCAAGCCGCGATACAGCTCAACCGTATGCACCCCTGGGATACCAAACACCGTCTCTACCCCATAATATTCTAGCCACTGTACCAGCAGCTCGCCACAGGTCAGAGAGGGTCTGTCAGGAGAATTAACAGGCGATGAGTCAGGCATTTGCGTCAATTGGGTCATGGGTTATTCATCCTAAAAAATTTCGCTGAATATTCAGATAATTATCAATACCTCAAAATAACCTTTGTATTTTTTCTTTCATACCGATTATTAGTCACTAATTACTGGCTGCAAAGGTTGCTCATTATAGAGGTAATCATTGATGGTGATTAGTAAACCGCCTTAACCTTGTCGTCATAGCGTACGCCCGGCAGGATACATAGCATCTCAAACAATAAATTCGCCGCCAATACCGAGGTATTACCGAATGGATCATACGGTGGTGATACTTCAACTAAGTCCCCACCTACCACGTCTAGGCCACGCATACCGCGAATGATTTCGATACCTTGAGTAGAGGTCAGACCACCGATTTCAGCAGTGCCCGTACCTGGGGCAAATGCAGGATCAATACCGTCGATATCGAAGCTCAAGTAGACAGGACCATCACCTAGCTTTTCACGTACTTCAGCCATGAGCGGTGTTAGCGATTTGTACCAGCACTCCTCAGCAGGTACCACGCGGAATCCCTGTTCAGTTGACCAGTCAAACTCTTCTGCGCTATAGCCTGTACCACGTAGACCAATCTGCACCACACGATTACCATCGATAAGGTTTTCTTCAACAGCGCGGCGGAACGGCGTACCATGAGCGATTTTTTCGCCAAACATATCATCATTGATATCAGCATGAGCATCGATATGTACCATGCCGACAGGACCATGTTTTTTGGCAAGTGCACGTAGGATAGGTAACGCGATAGTATGATCGCCGCCTAATGTTAGAGGAATCGCGCCGTGTTTGACGATTTTATCGGTATAGAATTTTTCAATGATATCAACGCTTTTTAGCAGGTTGAATGTATTGATAGGCACATCGCCGATGTCAGCGACTTGTAATGACTCAAAGGGCGCAGCGCGAGTGGCCACATTGTAGGGACGAATCATTCTTGACTCATCACGAATCTGCCTAGGACCCAATCTTGCACCGCTACGGTTGGATGCACCAATATCTAAAGGTACGCCAACGAACGCCACATCTAACCCTTCAGCATCGGCTTGAGTTGGCAGACGCATCATAGAAGCAAAACCGCCAAATCTTGGCATATCGTTGCCGCTTAATGGTTGATTGAATGTCATAAGTTACTTCCTTGTTCTATTTGGTTTAAGTACACAATTTGCTACATGCCATTGACAATACATAAATATAAGAGAAGGAACCATGGTAAAATTTAGAAGTAAACTTCTATTTTTTCGTACTAAAGTGCGCTTATAGGTCACTATCAGAAGTTTATGAGAGGCAGTATTGATTGAAAGAAAGGTGATATTGATTTAATAAATAAGGAGCCGCTTTTGATATTGGATGAACTGATAAAGATAGACATCAAAACACTACGCAGCTTTATGGCTATCGTAGAGTGCCAAGGCGTGACGGCCGCGCAGTCGCGTTTGAATGTTACTACTTCTGTCATCAGTGGACACTTAACCCACTTAGAAGACCGCTTAGGCATGACGCTATGTCATCGTGGTCGAGCAGGATTCAAACTCACGGAGGACGGTGCGGCGGTGTATGAGGCATGTTTAGGCTTTACCGAATCAGTCGCCAGCTTTCAACATCAGCTGCATTATATTAAACAACTAGACTCAGTCCACGGCGGGCACATTAGGCTTTGCTTGATTGATCAGATGCCCAAGTTTTTTTATGACGCGCTTAGACAGCGTCTCGCTAACAGCTACCGCAATAACCCGTTAATACACTTTTCTATCGACGTACAAAGCCCTGAAAGCATGCTAGAAAAGCTCTTAAGTAACGAGAGTGACATTGGCGTGGGTTATTTTGGTAGCTTTCCACCTTTACTGACCTTTAAGCCAGCATTTGTTGAAAAGCAAGTGGTCTGTTGTGGACGCGAGCATAGGCTGTTTTATAACTCGGAAGGATTAACTTTTGAGGATTTAGAACAGAACTATCCGTGGATAAAAAGGGGCTATGTGGTAGAGCATCATATCAATCATATTCGCCCCAAGACATTAAGCGCGACTACTTATCATATGGAGGCAACCGCGCAGCTTATCCTTGCAGGCCACCATGTTGGCTACTTGCCGCGTGATTTAGCGAAGCGTTATGAAGGTATGGGACTGATGAAAATACTACTGCCTGATGAGGCAAGCTATGATGTCGAGCACCATTGGGCATATCGGGAAAATCAGCCTAAACAAGCGGCTGACTTTTTGAATAAAATGATGAATTTGCTATAGGATACTACTAGATTTATTACACTACTACAGACGGTTGTTGGTACTTTAGACCAATGGTTCTTAGCTTCCCTTTGTCATCGACTTCCTTAATAACCAGCGACCACTCGTCACTCACCACAACGGTATCGCCCGACACTGGCGCGGTACCTAAATGTGATTTTACGTACTCGGCCACCGTCTGCTCCCACATGTTTTTTGCGCTGTCTTCATCAGACGTTTTGAGTGTTTTTACCAATGTCTCAGACGCCATAATTCCTGTAAAAAACGGCAAATCACCAAGTTTAACACTCGGTGATAGCAACCAATCGCCATAGAAATCATCGATAGCTTTGCGATCTAATGTCGTGTCGTTAAAAATCTTAGCGATTTTGCTAGCGTGATTACCTCTCATGGCATACCAGACACTATCGCCGAATTTTAACTTTGTGTTGTCATCGACTACTACGATTTGCTGATTACGGACTAGCGCAAAGACACTGATTTCATCTGGGTTAATACCTTTGGAGATACCCATAGGATGACGCCCAATGGCAAATGCGCCCGACTTTGCCTCAAACTCATACAGCGTGATACTGGCCTTATCCGATACCCAGACTTCATGCTCTTCTTTGGGATCTTTGTTGGTTGGAATACGTACTTTAAATAGATTGGCCATCGTAGGGATGGTTGTGCCTTGCAAAATCAACGATAGAACCACGACGCCAAAGGCAATATCAAACAGCATAAAGGCGTTATCTATCCCAGCCATGACCGGTAAAATCGCCAAGGTAATAGGCACTGCACCGCGCAAACCAACCCAAGAGATAAACCCAATTTCTCTGTCTTTAAATTTGAATGGTTTTACGCTGGTATAGACGGCAATAGGACGCGCCACAAAGATCATAAAGAGCGCGATCGCAACCGAATAATGCCAGACATTGAGGACGTTTGACGGAGTGACCAATAGTCCTAATACTACGAAAAGCACCGCCTGCGACAGCCAAGCAAAGCTGTCCATCACTCGCATGACATGCTCTGTTGAACGTACCTTATGATTACCGATTAGCACACCAGTGAGGTATACCGCCAAAAATCCACTGCCGCCAATAAGATTGGTCGCGGCGAACACAGCCAAGCCAGCGGAGAGAATTAAAATGGCGTACATACCTTCTGCCAAATGTACCTTGGGCAATAATCGGGATAAGAAATAACCGAATAACAAGCCCATCCCTAGCCCAAAGCTCAGCTGCTGTAGCAATAAAACTAAAAAGCCGAATACTGTCTGACCAGCAGGATCAACATTTAGGGCAATCAAACCAGTGACTAATAAAATAGCCAAGGGATCGTTGGCACCAGACTCAAGTTCAAGCGTGGCTTGTACACGGTCGTTAAGCTTGACACCGCCATTACGTAATAGAGAAAATACGGCAGCGGCATCGGTAGAGCCGACAATCGCAGCCATCAGCAAACCAAATCGCCAATCGACCTCGAGCAGCCAAGTGACAAATACCCCTAGCACCATGACCGTGACTAACACGCCCCATGTAGCCAGCGTAATCGCAGGTTTTAGACCCACTCGAAACGATTTAAAGGACGTACGTAAACCACCATCTAGCAAGATACAAGCTAAGGCGGCCTGCCCAACAAAATTGGCTAGCGCATATTGAGAGAACTCAATACCCAAGATACCCTGCTCGCCTGCCAACATACCCACTATCAAAAACAGCAACAACAATGGTACGCCTAAGCGCGCTGATAATGTACTCGCCATGATACTGGCGAAAATTAATAATGCGCCTACGAGATACAGGATATTTAAGGTATCCATTGTTTTTGAGCCCTATTTGTTATTATTAAGAATAGTAATTGATTGCGATGGGTTTTTCGTTATCTTGCTGTTAGTAGATATTACACCAGTGAGCCTATCATAAGCGGCCGTTATTCAAAATATGAATGACAATTACTTATGATGATATTAGCATCACTATCAGAACTAGCAGCCAATACTAAATCAATAAAAACACCTCAAGAGAAAACACTCAAATATTAAAGTGAAGCACACAAAATGCCATTGCTAGGCTAAAAGAGTTTACGTCTTAATACTACTTAACCCTGAATGTATTGCCATGTCAGTACCAGAATCGCAGCCGCAACCGTCCAAGCGACCACACCTAATAGCAATGCTTTATATAAACTCATATAACTGATGCTAAAGAACACCACAAAGGTATAAATCAAATGCGGTATGACACCAAGCATACTGAATATCAACGCGACCTTTAAATCAGCAGGACTGCGCTCAGTACCAACGATAAAGTGACTGATTAACGTAAAGGTGGGGAATAGTGGCGCAAGAGCCGCCAAATAGAAAAATCGGGTTTGGGCGAACATTTGAATCGCCAGTACCATCAATGCGCCGATAAGCATTTTTAACCAAATCACGACGGGTCTATCTCCTGTTGACTATAAAGGCTGAACGTAGCCTAATCCGCCATGATACTAAAGTCTGTAAACTGATATAAGAGCAATCGCTGATTAATTGATCCGTATGATAAAAAATGCAAAAAAACCCCATCTAGCTACTTTACTAAATGGGGTTGTCACTTCTATTCAGTAAGCTTTTACGAATTGCTTAATCCTTTTTTGGCTTTAGTGCCGCGCTGATGTCTGCTAGCAATGGCGGGATATCATGCTTGTCTGCGATCACCTCAATCATTATAAGCTTATCGGTCGTCGCTGCAGCTTTTTCGAGGGCAGATTTTAGCTCGCCTGCTGTCTCTGCTTTGAGTAGTACACTATTTTCTTCTGTCGCGCCAAACGCTCGCGGCATGATTTGCCAATCGCATTTAGGAATATCATTATAGTATTGGTTTTCGCCATGAATTGCGCGCTCTACCGTATAACCGTCATTGTTGATTAAAACGATTACAGGATTGATGCGCTCTTGAATCATGACCGCCAACTCTTGGATCGTTAGCAACGCTGAACCGTCCCCAATCAATAACACACTGCGCTTATCTGGCGATGCGATTGCCGCGCCCAAGCTGGCAGGTAACGTGTAGCCAATTGATCCCCACATCGGCTGCCCATATGACGTCACCCCTTCTGGTAGGCGCACATCACTGATACCAAAATAAGCCGTGCCTTGTTCAGAAAACACCAAGTTATTGTGATCTAAGCGGTCAGCGATAATATGCCATAAATCATCTTGGCGGATAGCCTCACTGTCTTTACCTTTTTGTTCGTGCGGCTTAACTTCTTCACAGAAAGGTTTTGGTACGACATTAATGCCAGAGGTCATCACTTCATGTAGGGCTTGCAACGCATCTTTTAGCGCAATCGGTGCAAAGTTCTTACCACTGATAGAAGCACGCTCATAATGCAAGTCTACGACCACATCTTCATTAATATCTTGGCTAAACCCTGCGGTGGTAGTGTCAGTATATTGCACCCCTACTTTGATAAGACATTCGCAGTTTTCTACCGCATCTTTGACAATTGGACGCGAAGCAACACCCGCATAAGTACCTGCCCAACGATCGCTATTTTCATCGAGTAGCGTCTTGCCCCAAGATAGCGTGGTATAAGGAACATCTGTATCAGCGATCAGTGCCTTGAGCTGCGACTGCAATCCCAAACGATGCACCATCAAATCTGCCATTAGGGTCGTGGTCTTGTTTGGCAAAAACTCGGTTAGTGCTTGCTTAAAATCTGATAATGCCGCTTGGCTGGTAATATCTTCTTGGCTATCGATCAGCTTGGTCGTTGGTGGATAGATAGGCTGGCGCGCAACGTCTGGTGATAATAGTAAGTAACCTGGGCGATGCTTTTTGAGAATTAAGCGAATCACTCGATCAATTTCTGAGGCAGCGTTCTCAGGAGTAAGCTGCGCTCGTGCCACGGTTACTGGCTCGACCATCTTAATAAAATGATTGAATACGCCATCGCCAAGCGAGTGATGAATACGGCGCTTTGAGTCTTGTAGCGCTGTGCTTGGCGCACCTACGATATGCAATACCGGTGCGTACTCAGCAAAAGAACCTGCGGTCGCGTTGATCGCTGACAGCTCGCCTACGCCAAAGGTCGTCACCATGGCGGCAAACCCACGCTCACGTGCATAACCATCAGCAGCATAGCCAGCATTTAACTCATTGGTGTTACCTACCCAGCGTAGCTTGTCAGAAGCAAGAACGTTATCCAAAAAAGTTAAATTAAAATCACCAGGTACGCCAAATATCTCAGAGGCACCCGCTTCTGCGACACGATCAAACAAATAATCAGCGATGGTATATTGTTGACTCATTTTTTATCCTTATGACTTATCTTTGTAAGTATTGATAATTGTGAATGTGATTACGATTAAATTATAAAGTGCGTCCCAGCTTATTTATGTACTACAAAGCTTTTGGAATACATATTATAATAAACCGTTATAACATATATCTATGGCCAGAAGACACGCCTATTTTAATAACTTTAATTTTTTTCGTCATAGGTGTTGACACCTAAAAAAAACTGCGTATAATACGCCTTCATCAACTGACGATAGTTAGTTAATAATTAGCGGGAATAGCTCAGTGGTAGAGCATAACCTTGCCAAGGTTGGGGTCGAGAGTTCGAATCTCTTTTCCCGCTCCAAATACTTAAAAAGCCTCACTTAACAGTGAGGCTTTTTTTTGTCCGATTCTTGGGGGTTGTAGCGGTTTTTCAACAAAACTATCTTAGTAATAATTAAGAAAAACTAACGAACTAAAAAGGGGGCTTTTAGAGCGGTGCCCATTTGGTGCCCAAACCGTGCCCTGCCCTAAAACTGCGTATACTTATTTGACCACAACCTAGCTATTTTTGGTTCAAAAATCATTATGACACCTAACCTAGTGAATTTGGCATTATGCTGATTTTTGAACCCAACCTCAATTGAGCTATGCTGAAAAAACCGTACACCTAAACTTGGTAAACTAAGCGTATTAATCGGAGTTTATCATGACCAAGAAAATAAGAAGCTACAGTGACGAATTTAAAGCCGAGGCCGTCAAGAAGATAGCAGACAATAATGGCAATATCTCAGCGACCGCAAAGCACCTTGGCATCGCCATGCAGACCTTATCTAATTGGCATAATAAAGCCAATCAAGGCAAGCTTATCGGCACAGAACAATATGATCCTGATCTTATGACGGCTCTTCAGGAAATAAAGCAGCTCAAACGACAGCTTAAAGTAGCCGAAGAGGAACGAGAGATATTAAAAAAGGCGACGGCGTACTTTGCCAATGAGGAACGTTAAGAAACAGTCTAGTAGACTGTTTTAGTGACGCAAGACGTAGGGCTATGCCCGCAGTGACAGTTAGTGAAGTACGCCTTTATCAAAAACAACGATCTCTTCTTTAGTATCACTACTATGTGTCGTGTACTAAAGGTTAAGCATTCTAGCTACTATGACTGGCTGAGTCGTGATATTAGTGAGCAACAGATACACCGTAACCAATCTGAGCTACTTGTCAGAGCGGCACATAGTAAAACAAAAGCACGTTATGGTGCTGATCGACTGCACGCAAAGCTGATAGAGCAAGGGCACGATATTAGCCTATATATGGTCAGAAGCATTAAAGAAGAACATGACATCAAATGCCGTCGTCACAAACGCTTTAAAATCACCACTGATTCCAACCATAACAAGCTTGTCTATCCAAACATACTAAATCAGCAATTTGATGCTAAGCATCCTAATGAATCGTGGGTCAGTGATATTACTTATATCTGGACCAATGAGGGTTGGTTGTATTTAGCTGGAGTCAAAGATTTATACACCAAAGAGCTGGTCGGGTATGCTATCAATAAGCGAATGACCGCAGATTTAGTATGTCGTGCACTCAATATGGCAATCAAGAATAGACGTCCAAGCCAAGGATTGATTGTGCACTCTGACAGAGGCAGCCAGTATTGTAGTCATGCCTATCACAAAATCATCAAGCAGCATAATTTCAAAGGCTCGATGAGTGGTAAAGGCAATTGTTTCGACAACGCACCCATAGAAAGCTTTTGGGGCACATTAAAGAATGAGCTAGTGTATTACCAAGACTATAAAACAAGGTTTATAGCAATCAATGATATCATCGGCTATATCGAGCTGTACTACAACCAAACGAGGATTCAAAAGAGTTTAGGCTATAAGTCGCCAAGACAGGTATGGTTTGACTATTATCGTCAAGCTGCTTGATTCAAATCTCCCAAGTTTAACTGTACGGATTTGACGGCAGGGGTCATAGTGAGCTATGCTGAAAAAACTGTAGAACCAAACTTGGTAAACTAACGACTCAATGAGGAGTTTATCATGACTAAGA